>NZ_JBEOVU010000029.1:0-102727 GCF_040295685.1 Streptomyces sp. NPDC002734 | reverse complement strand
GGGGGGGGGGGGGGGGCCGGGGGGGGGGGGGGGGCGGGCGGTCCCGCGGGGGCGGGGCCCGGCGGGGGGGGCGGGGGGGGGCGCCCCGGGCCGCCGCCCCCCCCCCCCCGGCGCCCGCCGTGAGCACCGCGTCGGGCCCGGGCGGCGGGCCGTCCGCCGCCCACGCGGGGTCCGCGGCCGCACTCCCGGGCGTCGCCGGCGGTCCGGCCGCGGCGACGGGCGGCGGGGTCGCGCTGCTGGAGGGACTCGCCGCGATGGAGCGGCAGGTCGCCGGGCTGGTCATGGAGGGCGCCACCAACCGGGAGATCGCGGGGCGGCTGTACGTCAGCGTGAAGACGGTGGAGGCGACGCTCACGCGGGTCTACCGCAAACTCGGCATCCGCTCGCGCATCGACATCGTCCGCCTCACCGCCAACCACCCGGCCGGCGGCTGACGCCCCCTCACCCGGAGGCCGGGGGCTCGGTCCACGTCCGCGTCCGCTGCGCGTGCGCGCCGGAACACCCGATCAGGGAGCGGATCGGAGCACGGCGAGCCGGTCCACCAGCAGCTCGATCCTGTGCGCGCTCTCCCCGGGCGGCAGCCGTCCCGCACGGGTGAGGGTCGCCAGCCCGTGCAGGGACGCCCAGAACACCTCGGTGAACAGCGCCGGGTGCACGCCCTCCCCCGCGACCTCGCCGAGGGTCTCCAGCAGGGCGGCGAAGCCGTCCTTCAGCGGTTCGGGGGTGTCCTCGCGCGCGAAGGCCAGGCCGCCGTCGAGCTGGAACATCGCGTCGTATACCGCCGGGTTGCTCTCGGCGAAGCCGAGATAGGCGCGCGCGAGTGCGGTGACCCGGGCGCGCGGGCCGTCCGCGGAGCGGGTCGCGGCCCGCAGCAGGGCCGCCATCTCGGCCGCGCCCGTCAGGGCGACGGCGCCGATGATCTCCCGCTTGCCGCGGAAGTGGCTGTAGAGGACGGGCTGACTGTACTCGATGCGCTCGGCCAGCCGGCGGGTGGTGACCGCCTCCCAGCCCTGCTGCTCGGCGAGTTCGCGGGCGGTGGCCACGATCAGACGCTCGCGGGCCGCCCTCTCGCGCTCCTTGCGTTCCTGTACCGACATGCAGCGAATCCTAGCACCGCTAGACAATCGAGCGTTAGCAGCGCTAGCGTTGCCTCATCATCTAGCGGCGCTAGACGCCGGAGATCCCAGGGGGTTCCCATGTTCAACGCACTCGAGATCGTCACCACCGTGATCGTCGGCGTGATGGTGGGGGTGGAATTCTGCGTCGCTGTCTTCGTCAACCCGATCCTCGACGCCCTCCCCGGGGACAGCGCCCAGCGCGGCCGCAGCCACGGGGCCCGACTGCTGGGCGCCGTGATGCCGTTCTGGTACATCTCGTCGCTGGTCCTCGTCGTGGCCTGGTGGGCCGTCGGACGCGGCGAGGACGGCGCCGGACTCGTCGCCGCCGGGGGCGGACTGCTGCTTCTCAGCGTGCTGATGTCCGTCCTGCTGCTCGTGCCGATCAACAACCGGAGCAAGGAGTGGACGCCCGGCGACCGGCCCGCCGACTGGAAGCAGCAGACGCGGCGCTGGGACCGCCTCCACCTCGTGCGCGTCGCCGTCATCGTCGGCGCCTTCGCCCTGCTGGTCACCGCCCTCGCCTGACGGGGCGGGCCGAGGGAGGGGAAACCCTCGGCCCGCCCCGCAGGGCAGTCCCTCATGTGCGCCGGGCGGGCATCCTCCTAGGCTGACCTTGTCCCCAACGGGCGGCAGACCGGGGGGCGTTGCGGACGACCACGAGCGACCCGCAGCGCCCCCCATCCACGTGTGGAAGGACTGTCACCTTCCTCCCTTCCGGTGCTTGCCGCGGCCGCCCTCGCCGCTGATGCCGCTCGTGTCGACGCCCGACGCGGCATCCGTCCCGGTGGTCTCCATACCTTCCGACTCGATCCGCTCCTTGCGGACGCGGCCGGTGACGGTACGGTTCTGGACCCGCTCCTCGGTGGTGAGCTTGACCCGCTCGACCGGGACCACCTCGGTCTCGATCACGGGCCGCTCGGCGTGGAGCGTCACCTCGAACTCGGCCTCCTTCAGCGGCTCGCCGGAGAGCGCCGAGGAGCGGTTGGCGTCGGTGATCGGCTCACGGACGACGCGGACCTCCTCGTACCGCAGCGGAACGCTCTGCTGCACCTCTTCGGTGTCGACGTACTTGTGCAGCCTGGCGCGGCCGCTCTCCTGACGCTCGACCCGGACGTGCATGCGCTCCTCGGAGCGCGTCATCGCGTTCTCGGCCGTCTCCTTGCCCAGGCCGGCGGCGCCGGAACGCGAACGGGACTCGGCACCGGAGGTGCGCCCCTCGGCGCCGATGCCCCGGCCCTCGGCCGCCGTGCCCTGCGCGTAGGCCCGGCCGGACTCGTCGACGCCCTCGCCCTTGCGGCCGCGTGCGGACGCCTTGCCGGCGATGCCTCCGGCCACACCCCCGGCCGCGCCGGCCGCTCCGGCCGTCCCCTTGTCCATGCCGCCACGACCGGACGTCGCGTCCTTGTCCTGGCCCGTGGACTGCTCCCAGGGTTCGTCCCACTTGACGCCGTAGTACTCGTACAGACGGTGCTCCTCCTCGCGGGAGAGGTGACCGCCGCTGTCGACGACGACGTCGGGGGCGTCCTTGACCTTGTCCTTGGTGTACGGCACCTCGAGGTGGTCCTCCACCAGCGAGGCGTCACGGATCGGGACGAACGTCTCGCTGCTTCCGAAGAGGCCGGTCTTGACGCTCACCCACTCCGGGCGGCCGGTCGCGTCGTCGAGGAAGACGTGCTTGGCCTCGCCGATCTTCGTGCCCGTGCCGTCGTACACCGGATGGTCCAGGACAGCGGGGATCTGGTCTCGGGTGATCATTTCATCACCCTCCTTCCACACTCGGCTCGCCCAACGGGTAGACACGGACAAAAGGCATGAAACGGCCTTTCGGCCGCGAAGTCGTCGGAAATCGCGGTAAACGGCCGTCCTTCGACGCTTGACGCGGGACGGAAGGGGCACCCGCTTCGCACTGTGCGTACGAGCGATGACGGCGCGCACCCGCTTCTTCCGGAGGCGGGGCGGCCGCGACGGATCCTGGTGACCGGGTGGTTCAGCTTCCTGCACGGGGAGGCCACCGCCGGGGACGTGCTGGCCCTGGACCGGGTGCGGGAGGTGCTGGACGGGGCGGACCTGCCGTACGACGTGGCGTGGAGCCCCGGTTTCCGGCCGGAGGAGCTCTCCCTGGACCGGGCCGACCCGCGGGACTACTCCCACCTGGTCTTCGTGTGCGGACCGCTGCACGGGCTCCGGATCGAGCAGCTGCACGAGCGGTACGCGCAGTGCGTGCGGGTGGCGGTGGGGGTGTCGGTGATCGACCCCTCCTCGCCCGCGGTGCAGGGCTTCCACCGGGTGCTGGCGCGGGACGCGTCCGGGGCGGCGGCCCCCGATCTCGCGGCCCGGGCCCCGCTCCCGGATCCGGTGCCTTTGGTCGGGGTGATCCTCACCCACGGCCAGCAGGAGTATGGCGGGCGGCGGCTGCACGAGGCGGTGGCGGAGACGGTCACCGGCTGGCTCGCGGGCGTGGACTGCGCGCGGCTGGACCTGGAGACCCGGCTCGACTCCCGTGACTGGCGCCTGGCCGCCACGCCGGGGCAGCTGGAGTCGCTGCTGCGCAGGCTGGACCTGGTGGTCACCGACCGGCTGCACGGCCTGGTGCTCGGGCTCCGGTCGGGCGTCCCGGTGCTCGCGGTGGACCCCGTGGCGGGCGGCGCGAAGGTCGCCGCGCAGGGGCGGGTGTGGGGGTGGCCCGCGGTGGTGCCGGGCGAGCACGTCTGCGCCGGCGCCCTGGACCGCTGGCTGCACTGGTGCCTCTCCCCCGAGGGCCGTACCGCGGCGGCCGGCATCGCGGGTTCCACCGCCCGTGACCCCGCCGACACCCTGCTCGCGGCCCTCCACCACGAGGCGTGACGCCGCCGGAGCGGGAGGCGGGCGAGGACGTCCGCTCGGCGGCCGGCGCGGCGGGCGAGGACGCTCCCGCCCTCCCGTCCGGTGCGGCGGGTGTCCCGTCCCTCGCGCGTGGCGCCGACGGGGAGCCCGGTCGCGGGTGCGCCGATGGCCGGCGGCCCACGCGTCGTACGATGGGCGCGTGATCACCGGCCTCGGAACGCACCACCGCCCCGCGGGGCGGCTGTTCGCCCTGCTGGTGCTCGCGGTCCTGGCCGGGTTGTTCGGCATGCACGCCCTCGCCCCCGGCGGCGGGCTCGACCTGCCGCACTCCGGGTCGCACGGCACGCACGCGGCCCACGGCATGCGGGCGGCCCACGGCGAGCAGGCGGCCCCTGGCGGGCGGGTCACCCGTTCCCCGGGACAGAGCGTCGATGCCGGATTCCCTCAGGGGCACGGAGGAGGATCCGGCCACCTGAGCCACGCGGACGACACCTGTGCCGCCGCCGGGTCGGTGTCCCCGTACACCCCTCCCCCACTCACCGGCGTCCCCGCCGCCCCCTCGGCCGCCTCCCCGGCCCACCTCTCGGGCGCCCCCGCCTCGGCCCTGCCCGTCCGGGCGCCGCCCGACCTGGCCGAACTGCAGCTCCTGCGGATCTAGACGGTCCCGCACGGCACCCGCGCGCCCCTGCGCGCATACCCCCCGGGGGTCAGGTGCCGCGCTGCCACCCGTCATGCAACAGATCCACACGAACCAGGAGTCGCACCACCATGCCCGACAAGCGTTCCCTCACCCTCCGCGCCGCCGCCCTGCTCGCCACCGGCGCCGCCGCTCTCGCCCTGACCGCCTGCGGCGGGGGCCGGAGCCACGACGCCGCCGGACACGGCGGCCACTCCCCCGCCACCGCGACGGTCTCCCCGGGACAGCCCAACGCCGCCGACGTCGCCTTCGCCACCGGGATGATCCCGCACCACCGGCAGGCGGTGGAGATGGCCGGCCTCGCCCCCGACCGGGCGGCGTCGGCGGAGGTGAAGCGCCTCGCCGCGGAGATCGAGAAGGCCCAGGACCCCGAGATCACCACTCTGTCCGGCTGGCTCGGGTCCTGGGGCGAGGACGTTCCCGCCGAAGGCGCCGCCGGCGGTCACGCCGCACACGGCGGCGGAGGAATGATGTCCGCCGAGGACATGGCGTCCCTTCGCGAGGCCTCCGGTCCGGCGTTCGACGAGGCGTTCCTGCGCATGATGATCGAACATCACGAGGGCGCCGTCGCCATGGCCGGGACGGAGCGCGCGGACGGTTCCTACCCGCCGGCCCGGCGGATGGCCGCGGACATCATCGACGCGCAGTCGTCGGAGATCGCGCGGATGAAGGACCTCCTCGGCCGTAACTGACAGGTACTCGGCCCCTGTTGTCACTCGGCGGGGCGGGCGGTCGCGATACGCGACGCCCGCCCCGCCGGCGTGACACGAACCCGTTTCCCGCCGCCCTGGAATACCCCCAGGGGGTATATGGTTCGGGTGTGCGGGGCCGGGAGACGGGCCCCACCCGACTACGAGGGGAGAACCGTCATGGAGCACACCGGACACCACTCCGGCGACGCCCACGGCCACACGGGGCACGGGGGCCTGGCGGGACACGGGGACCACGGGGGACATCGGCCCGGGCCTGACGCCGGGCACCACCACGCGGCCCGCCCGGGCGCGAGCTGGGCCATGGCGGCGAAGGCGACGCTGCACTGCCTCACCGGCTGCGCGGTGGGTGAGATCCTCGGCATGGTCATCGGCACGGCGCTGGCCTGGGGGAACGTGTCGACCATGGTCCTGGCGATCGGTCTGGCCTTCGTGTTCGGCTACTCCTTCACCCTGTTCGGGGTCCGCAGGGCCGGACTGGAGCTGAGGGCGGCGATCAAGGTGGCGCTGGCCGCCGACACGGTCTCCATCGCCGTGATGGAGCTGGTCGACAACGGCATCGTCGCGCTGACCCCCGGGGCGATGGACGCCCAGCTCTCGGACGGCCTGTTCTGGTCGGCGCTGCTGGGCGGTTTCGCCGTGGCCTTCCTGGTCACCACTCCGGTGAACAAGTGGATGATCGGCCGCGGCAAGGGCCACGCGGTCGTCCACGCCCACCACCACTGACGCGGGACCGACCTCGGGACAGCGGGCCGGGCGGACGGTGCGTCAGGCGGTGTCCGCCGGGTCCAGGTGGGCGGTGTCGCCCCAGCGGGCCGGGCGCAGACGCCGCCCGTCGCCCTCCCAGTGCGACACCGAGGCGTTCGCCACGGGCGGCAGCGATTCGGGCGAGGTGGCCCCGACGCCGGCGAGGACATGGCGCAGGGCGACCAGCACCCCGTCGTGCGCGACCAGCAGGACACGCCGTCCGGGTGCGGCCCGGCCCAGGTCGGTGACGAACTGCCCGACGCGGACACAGACGTCGGTGAAGGCCTCCCCGCCGGGCGGCCGGTAGTACCAGTCCCCCAGCAGCTCCCGGCGGGCCGCCTCCTCCGGCGCCCGGGCGCGCAGCGCGGTCGGAGGGTACAGCTCGAAGACGCCCATCTCCCGGTCCCGCAGCCGGTCGTCCACCAGCACGTCGGGCGACGCGGCACCGCGTTCGGCGGCGCGGGAGGTCATCAGCTCCCACGTCTGCCGGGCTCTGAGGTAGGGGGAACACACGGCCAGCTCCGGGCCGGTTCCGGGGGGCATCCCGGCCAGCCAGGTCCCCAGGGCGAGGGCCTGCGCCACCCCCCGGCCGGTCAGCGGAACGTCCCGGTCGCGACCGGGCACGGGCTCCGTGCAGTGCGACGCCTCCGCCGCGGTGAAGGCCACGTTGGCCGTGCTCTGTCCGTGCCGCACGGCCCACAGACCGGCCAGGGCGCAGGGCGGCGCCGGGCCGCCCCGCGCCCTGGCGCCGCCCGCCGTCATCCCGTGTACTGCCGCGCCCGCGAGGCCCGTTGGGAGGCCTCCAGCAGGACGAGACGGGACTCGACCGCCGCCGGGAGCACCCGCCGCTCCCGCACCACCCACGGCAGCCCGGCCGCCGCCAGGGCGAAGCCGCGCAGCGACGCGGCGTCGCGCGGCACGGTCCGCGCCAGGTGCAGGGTGCGCCGCACCGCCGCGCGTGCCGGACGCCGCAGCCAGGTGAACCACAGGGTGTTGCGGATGCCGTGCGTGCGCCGCAGCGTGGAGTCCCGCGCGACGGACGCCCGGTGGTGGATGGTGAGACGGTCCGCGAAGACCAGCCACCACCCCGCCGCCGCGAGGTCCACGGCGAGCAGTTCCTCCTCGCCGCCGAGCCAGAGCCGCGGCGAGAACCCGCCGGCTGACCGGAACGCGTCGGTGCGCAGCACGGTCGCCGCCGCGAGGAACGAGCCCAGCGCGGGTCCGGGCAGCCAGTCGGGGCCCGGCAGGGGCGAGTCGCGCAGCTCGGCGACGATGGGATCCTCGGCCCCTCCCGGCTCCACGAGGATGCGGGCCGTCACTGCGGCGACGCCCGGGAAGCGGTCCAGCAGGTCGGCGGCGCCGCGCAGCGAGCCGGGCTCCCACCAGGTGTCGTCGTCGCAGAACGCCACGTACGGGGTGGTGACGTGACGGACCGCGAGGTTCCGGCCGACCGCGCCGAGGTTGCGTCCCGGGCTCAGCAGCAGTACCTCGGGGTGGTGGCGCGCGACGGCGGCGGCGGTGCCGTCGGCCGAGCCGTTGTCGGTGACGATCACCCGTGGCCGCTCCGGCAGTTCCGCCAGCCGGTCGAGCGTGTACAGGAGTTCGTCGCGCCGGTTGTGCGTGATGATCACGACGCTGACGCGCGGGTCGGCTCCGGACGGGTTCACGCGCGGGCCCCGTCCAGCAGCCGGGCGGCCCGTTCGACGTGCGGCGGCAGCGGTGCGCGGGCCCGCAGCGCGCCCGGCAGCCGCACCAGCGTGCCGCGCAGCGCGTGCCGGGCGGGGCCGCCTTGCCGTGCCTCGACGGCGAGTTCGCGGGTGCGGGCCAGGGCGAGCGGCAGCGGCCGGCGCAGCCAGGCGGTCAGCACCTCGTTGCGCCGCTGAAGGGCGGTACGGTGCGGGCGGGGCGCGGTGGCGGGGTGGTGGCGGGCGACCACGTCGGGGCAGTACGTCACACCCCAGCCGCGGGCCGCGAGGTCGTAGGCGAGCAGGGTCTCCTCGGCCCCGAAGAAGAGAACCCGGTGGTAGCCGCCGGCTTCCAGGTAGGCGGTGCGGCGGGCGACGGCGGCGCAGCCGAGGAAGCCGAGCACCTGGGTGCCGGGCAGGTCGGGGACCACGCCCAGCGGGGAGCCGGCGAGGACCTCGTTCATGGGGTCGTCGGCGCCCTCGAGGCCGACCAGGGTGCGGGCGGCGAGGAGCCCGAGCCGCGGGTGGGCCTCCATGCGGTGTGCGGCGGCGGTCAGCGCGCCGGGCTCCCACCAGGAGTCGTCGTCGCTGAAGGCCACGTAGGGGGTGTCGAGCAGTCTCACCCCGTGGGTGCGGGCGGTGGCGCCCTGGTTCTCGGCCAGGGCGATGGTCCTGACCTGCGGAAAGTCGCGGTCGATCATCTCCCGGGTGCCGTCGCCGGAGGCGTTGTCGACCACGACGACGGGCGGGTTGTCGGGCAGCGCGAGCAGGCGGCGCAGGGTCCGGGCGAGGCTTGCCCGCCGGTCACGGGTGGCGATCACCACTCCGACGGCGGGACCCGGGTCTTCGTCCGGTGCCGGCGCGGTCATGGCGTTCCGGTGGTCACGGTGGGTCCGGAAGGCGCGGCAGGGCCGGAGGGTGCCGCGGGGCCGGAGGGTGCGGCGGGCCCCGACGGCCCGGCGGATCCCGACGGCCCGGCGGATTCCGAGGGCCCGGCGGATTCCGAGGGCCCGGCGGGTCCGCGACGTGTGCGCGGCCCGGCGCCAGCGGTCGAATCCCGGCCGGCGGTGGGCCGTGCCGCCGCGTCCGCGGTGTCACCGGCCCTCTCCCCCGGCAGCCGTCCGAAGGCGCGGAGGACCTCGTCCACGGTGATCCGCAGCAGGCCCGGGTCGGGGCGGCGGGCGTGCGGGTCGCCGGGCGGGCCCGGGTGCCACAGGACCTGATGCCGGGGCCGGCGGGGCGGTCCCCAGCGGGCGGGCGGGGTGGGCCCGAAGAGGGTGACGGACGGCGTGCCGTGGGCGACGGCGAGGTGGGCGAGGCCGGTGTCACCGCTGACGACGGCCCGGGCGGACGCCACCAGCGCGGACAGCCGGCGCAGCGGCGTCCCGCCGCCGAGCCGGTCTGCGTCGTCCAGCCCTGCGGCGTCGGCGACGGCGGACACCAGGTCCTCCTCCCCCGGTCCCCCGGTGACCACCACGCGGCGCCCCCGCTCCCGCAGCGCGGCGGCCACGGCGGCGAACCGCTCGACCGGCCAGCAGCGGGCCGGCGAGCCGGCGCCGGGGTGCAGGACGACCGCGCCGGGCGCCGGGGAGGCGGCCTGCGGGCGGGGCAGCCGGTGGTCGGCGGGGTCCGCGTGGACGCCGTACCAGGCGAGCAGGCGGCACCAGCGGTCGCGTTCGTGTTCCTCGGCGTACCACGGGGGCCCTTCGACACCGGGGGTGTCCGGGTGGGCGAAGGCGAACAGGCGGGCGGGCCGCAGCGCGGCCAGCAGGCCGTGGCTGAGCGGGCCGTTGCCGTGCAGGTCGACGGCGAGGTCGGGCGGCGGCCCGGCCCAGTCGAGGGCGGCGGGTACGGCCCGGCCCGGCGCGGAGGCGGGCAGCAGACGGTCGACGGCGCCCGACTCGTGTGCCAGGAAGCCGAGTTCGGCCGGCGCGGCCAGGGTGATCTCGGAGTCCGGGTGGGCCCGGCGCAGGCCGCGCAGCGCGGGGATCCCGGCCAGCAGGTCCCCGAGGCCCAGGGCGCGCAGCACCAGCACGCGGTGGCGGGTCACCGGGGATCTCCCGCGTCCCGTGCGGCGGCGGCCCGGGCGGCGAGGCGGGTGGAGGACCGGCCGTCCAGGTAGGGCAGCAGGACGGCCTGGCCGCCCCACTCCTCGAGCAGGGCCGCCTCGGGCAGGTCGGCCCCGGCGTAGTCGCCGCCCTTGACCCACACGTCGGGGCGGAGCCGGGCGAGGAGTTGTTCGGGGGTGTCCTCGTCGAAGACGGCGACCGCGTCGACGCAGGCCAGCGCCTTGAGCACGCGGACCCGGTCGGCGAGCGGGTTGACCGGGCGGCCGTCGCCCTTGCGGCGGCGCACCGAGGTGTCGGAGTTGACGCAGACGACGAGGCAGTCGCCGAGGCGGCGGGCCTCCTCGAGCAGGCCGACGTGGCCGGCGTGCAGCAGGTCGAAGCAGCCGCCCGCGGCGACCACGGTCCCGCCGGCCGCGCGGACCTTCCCGGCCAGGGCGCACGGGTCCTCACTGCCTGCCCCGGCCGGGGACGCGGGGCGCGGGCCCCGGTTCCGGGCGCGCGGACCGGCGCCGTCCGCGGCCCGTCCGGCGGCGCGCTGCGCCGTCCCCGGCCCGGCGCGCCCGGCCGTGCCTCCCGCGTCGGCGGACGGGGCTGCGGCCTCCACGACCGCGTCCGCGGTGTCGAGTCCGATCGCCCCCGCGGCGCCCGCGGCGACGAACTCGGTGGCGGCGGCGACCGCTCCGGCCACCGCCTCCTCGACCAGGGCCCCGTCCGCCAGGAGCCCGGCGGCGGTGGCGGCGAAGCGGTCGCCGGCGCCGCAGGGGTCGCCGGCGTGGGCGGTGGGCGCGGGGAAGAGCAGCGGGTTGTCGCCGTAGGACAGCAGGGCGCCGCGCGCGCCGAGGGTGACCACGACGGCGGCGGCCTGCCAGGCGCGGACGAGGGCGGCGGCCCCGCGGGAGACGGTGCGCAGGTCCTCCCCCGTGCCGCCCTCGGTGAACCCGCGGGCCTCCTTCTCGGCCGGGGTGACCAGCCGGGTCCCGGGGACGGGCGCGGCGCCGCGCGGGTGCGGGTCCCACACCTCGGGCGGCCGCTCGGCGAGGGTGTCGCGCAGCGCCTCAGCGGCTCCGCGGCCGTAGTCGGAGACCAGGACGGCGTGCGCGCGGCGGATCGCCTCCCGGGCCTCCTCGGTGGCGCCGGCCGTCCGGCCGTCGCCCCGGTCGACGCGGGCCACCGGCCGGTGCTGGGCGAGCAGCCGGGTCTTCTCCGGCAGCGGGCCGCTGACGGGCAGCGCGATCACCCGCACGGCCGGTTCCAGCAGCCGCCGCAGCCTGCGGGCCGCGGGGTCGTCGCCGAGCCCGGTGATCAGCGTGACCTGGCGGCCGTCCTGGGCGGCGAGGTACGCGGCGAGGGCGGCGCCTCCGGGGCGCAGCCGTTCGACACAGTCGGCGACCACCGGCACGGGGGCGTCGGGCGCCAGCCGGTCGGCGGTTCCGGCGAGGTCGCGGTCGAGCAGCGCGTCGCCGACGACGACCAGCGGGGCGCTCACCTTCTCACTCATGCCGGCGGCCTCCGCGCGGCAGGTCGTCGGGGGTCCGCCGGATCAGCCCGGCCTGAAGGGCGTGCGGGCCTCCGCCGGCGCCGCGGGCGGACACGGTCCTGCGGTCCGGGGCGGCGTCGGCGGCCCCGGCGGCCGCGGCGGCTCTGGCCGCATCGGCGGCCTCGGTGCGGCGGCGGCCCTTGGCGCCCCAGCCGCGTTCCAGGGCGGCGTCGAACGCCTCGCACACCATGTGCACCGCGACCAGATGGAGTTCCTGGACGGTGGCGGTGGACGGCGCCTCGACGGCGAGCACCTCGTCGGCGGCGGCGGCCAGCGGGTTGGGGGCCGGGCCGGTGAGCGCCCACACGTGGAGACCGGACGCGCGGGCGGCCTCGGCGGCGGCCAGCAGGTTGGCGCTGGCGCCGCTGGTGGAGAGCAGCATCAGGATGTCGTCGTCGCGGCCGTGCGCGCGGACCTGGCGGGCGAACACCTCGTCGATGCCGTAGTCGTTGGCGATGGCGGTGGTGCTGGAGGTGTCGGCGTGCAGGGCGATCGCGGAGAACGGGGGCCGGTCGTCGCGGTAGCGGCCGACGAGTTCGGCGGTGAGGTGCTGCGCCTGGGCGGCGCTGCCTCCGTTGCCGGCGGCGAGCAGCCGTCCGCCGCCGGTGAGGACGGCGGCGAGCAGTTCGCCCCAGCGGTCGACGGTGTGCGGGGCCCGGGCGCGGAACTCGCCGAGGGCCTGGTCGAGGGCGTCGCAGTGACCGCCCGAGGCGGATACCGGTCGCATGTCCATCACGCCACCTCCGAGGAAGAGAGTTCGCGGCCGGCCGCCACCTGGCGGTAGACCTCTTCGACGCCGTCCGCGACGCGCCGCCAGGTGAAGCGGTCCAGCACGCGGGCCCGGCCCGCGGCGCCGTAGGCGCGGCGCAGGGCGTCGTCGTCGAGCAGTTCGCGGGCCGCCAGGGCCAGGGTCCCGGGGTCGTCGGGCGGGACCAGCCGGCCGGTGGTGCGGTCGGCGACGCTGTCGCGGTGTCCGCCGACGTCGGTGGCGAGCACCGGGACGCCGCAGGCCATCGCCTCCAGCGGGACGATGCCGAAGGGTTCGTAGGAGGGGGTGCAGAGCACCAGGTCGGCGCTGCGCATCAGGGCGGGCATCCGGTCGCGGGAGACCGCGCCGAGCATCCGGAGGCGGTCGGCGACGCCGAGCTCCTCGGCGAGGGCGAGCAGCCGGGCCGCCTCGGGGACGGCGTCGGCGAGGTCCGGGGCGTTCTCGGTGCGGCAGGCGAACGGGCCTCCCACCACGAGGAGTTCGGTGTCGGGGATCTCGGCGAGGGCCCGCACCGCCCGGTCGTAGCCCTTGCGGGGCACCAGGCGTCCGCAGGCCAGCAGCCGGCGCCGGTACCGGCGCGCGGGCGCGCCGGTCAGGTCGGGACCGGGCCGGAACTCGGTGGTGTCGACCCCGCAGGGCACCACCGAGACCCGCTCGCCCGGTACGCCCATGGCGGCGAGTTCGGCGACCTCGTCGGAGCAGGTGGCGATCACCCGGTCGCAGTCGCCGCCCAGCCTGCGCTCCAGCGACAGGCGCTGGACGGGGCTGGTGTCCAGGGCGCCCTGGTGCCGGCGCTTGACGGTGCCGAGGGCGTGGAAGGTCTGGACGACGGGGATGCCGTGCGGGCGGGCGCCGTCGCGGGCGGCCAGTCCTGACATCCAGAAGTGGGCGTGCACGGCGTCGGGCCGCTCGCGCGCCCACACCCGGTCCAGGTGTTCGCCGAACTCCGGCATGTGGGCGAGGAGTTCGTCCTTGGGGATGGGCTCGGCCGGCCCGGCGGGCACGTGGTGGACAACGGTGCCGGCAGGCATCCGCACCCGGTCGGGCAGGCCGGGGTCGTCGCGGCGGGTGTGGACGGTGACGTCGTGGCCGCGCCGGGCCAGTTCCTCGGACAGGCGGGCCACGTACACGTTCTGGCCCCCGGCGTCGGGTCCGCCGAGCGCGGCGAGCGGGCTGGCGTGCTCGGACACCATGGCGATCCTCATCGGGTCACCTCCTTCAGCAGCCGTTCCCAGTCGTCGAGGAAACGGGACAGCCCGTAGCGGGCGAGCGCGGCCGCGCGGGCACGTTCGCCGACGGCCCGGGCGTGGTCCGGGACGGCGACGAACTCCCGTACGGCGTCCGTCAGTACGTCGAGGCGGTTGGAGACGACTCCGGCGTCCTCGGGCACCGCCTCGGTCACCTCGGTGGTGGCGAGGGCGACCACCGGCATCCCCAGGTGCATGGCCTCCAGGAGGGAGAGCCCCAGGGAGGTCCAGCGGACGGGGTGCACGTAGACGCGGCGGCGGGCCATCTCGGTGTGCAGGTCGCGCTGGGCGAGTTCGTGGTCGCGGCAGCGTTCGGGGTCGACGCCGAGGGCGTCGGCGAGGCCGTGGGTGCCCATGCCGAAGACGTCGAGCGGGGCGGCGTGCGCGAAGTGCGGGAGCAGGTCGGTGCCGGTGGTCCGGCCGCGGCGCAGCGGTTCGTTGACGACCACGGCGGCGCGCGGGAGTTCGCCGGTCCACAGCGGCCCGGGGTCGACGATGCCGTGTTCGATGACCGTGGTCGGCGTGGAACCGGCGTCCCACATCAGGCGGTTGAAGTGGGTGACGTGGACGAGGGTGACGCCGGGCAGGTCGGCCGCGGGGTGGCGGGTGTCGGGGACGTCGCCGTCGGGGGCGTTGTGCTCGAGGTAGACCATGGGCGGCCGGCGGCCGAGCCACCGGTCCACCAGCTCGATCTCGTGCGGCCGTTGCACGACGACGAGGTCGATCCCCGCGTCCCGCAGGTCCCGCGGCGGCAGTTCGACCACGGAGTCCGGCCAGTCGAAGGTGCGGGCCCGGCCGAGCCCGTCGGGGCCCCTGTCGGGGGTGACGGGCACGACGTAGGTGTGCGGGCCCTGGACGAAGGCGGTCGTCCACGAGCCGTGCACGTGCCAGATCAGGATCCTCATCGGGACACCATCACTTTCTCCACCGCGGCGAGCACGTCGAGCCCGGTCACCGTGTTCAGGCAGGGGTGGCCGGGGAGCGGACAGGTGCGGGCCCTGCTGTCGGCGCAGGGCGCCTCCTGGTCGCCGAGCAGGAGGTGCGGGACGCCCCAGGGGCGCCAGCGTCCTGCGGGCACCACGGGGGCGAAGAGCGAGACCACGGGCGTGCCGACGGCGGCCGCGAGGTGGGCGGGTCCGGTGTTGCCGGTGACCACCGCCCGGGCGCGGGAGAGCACGCCGGCCAGGGTGGGGGCGTCGGTGCGGCCGCCGAGGTCGAGTCCGTGGCGTCCGGCGACGCGGGCGGTCAGCTCGCGCTCGCCGGGCCCGCCGGTGACCAGCACCCGGTGTCCCGCGGCGGCCAGTTCGCGGACCGCCTCGGCGCAGCGCTCGGGGGCCCAGGCGCGGGCCGGGACGCTGGCCCCGGGGTGCAGGACGACGTAGGGCTCGGGTCCGGTGAGCGCGCTGGTCTCCGGGGGCGGCAGGACGGCGAGGCGCCCGTCGTCGTCCTCGGCGGGCGGGAAGCCGGCGGCCTCGGCCAGCCGCAGCGCGGCCTCGGCCTCGTGGTCGTGGCCGGCGCGGTGGTGACGGACGTCGAGCAGGGCGCCCGGGTAGTCCTCGCTGTCGGCGGCGATCCGGCCGACCCCGGCCAGGCGCAGCAGCAGGGCGGTGGGCAGCGGCGACTGGTGGAAGGAGGTGAGGATCAGCGCGGTGTCGGCGCCGAAGGCGGCGATCCGGTCGACGGTCCGCGCGATGTCGGCGCGGTCCACCGGCGGCGGCTCGAGGCCGACCCAGGGGGCGTCCCAGACGATCACCCGGTCCACGCCGGGCAGCAGCCGGGCGGCGCTCTCGCCGCGCGGGCCGCACAGCAGGGCCACCTCGTCGGCACGGCGGGCGACCGCGCGGACGGCGGGCCCGGCGAGCAGCACGTCGCCGAAGCTGTCGAGCCGGGCCACCAGGGCTCTCATGCGGGCCTCCCCGCCTCGACCGTCTGCCCGGCGCAGTCGAGGTAGGCGACCACCAGCCGGACCGCGCTCAGCAGGTCGGGGGCGACCGCGGGGGCGGTCTCGATCTCCTCGACGCGGGTGGCCGCCGTGGGCACCAGGACGGCGCGCGCCCCGGCCCGCCGTGCGGCCTCGACGTCGGCGCCGATGTCGCCGATCACCACGCAGCGTCCGGCGGGGACGCCGAGGCGGGCGGCGGCGGACTCCACCATGCCGGGGGCGGGCTTGCGGCAGAGGCAGTCGTCCTCGGGGCCGTGCGGGCAGATCTCCCACACGTCGAAGGGCCCGAGGAGCTTCTCCACCTGGGCGTTGACGGCGTCGACCTGGGCCCGGGTGAGCAGGCCGCGGGCGATCCCGGACTGGTTGCTGATCACGCCGACGGGCAGGCCCCGTTCCCGCAGCAGGGCGAGTGCCTCGACGGCGCCGGGCATCGGGCGGACCCGGTCCGGGTCGCCGTTGTAGGGGACGTCCTCGACGAGGGTGCCGTCACGGTCGAAGAGGACGGCGGTCGCGGGGCTCACGGGCCGGCCACCTCCTGCCAGGGCCGGGCGTCGCGGTGCCGCCACAGGCCCTCCAGCCGGTGGCGTACCGCGGCGGGCGGGATGAGGACGCTGGTGACCAGCATGGTGACCACCTCGTCGCGGGTGCGCGGCCCGGGCGCGATGCGCGCCCAGGCGAACTCGGCGGTGCCCAGCGCCCAGCCGAGGGCGGACAGCGAGGCGGCCTTCGGGCGTCCGGCGGCGGCGAGCAGGCAGGCCGCCGCGCCGGCCGCGGTGACCGCCAGGTGGCGGCGGATCCGTCCGCGCGGGGCGGCCGCCTGCTTCCACCAGTCGGCGCCGTGCAGCCGCAGCATCAGCGCGTCGTCGGCGTTGCCGCGCTGCTGGCGCAGCGAGACCCAGCGGTCGGCGGGGCGCACCGGATGGCGGGTGGTGCGCCGGCCCCGGCGGATCTGCCAGCCGGCGCCCAGGACGCGCAGCGCCAGGTCGGCGTCCTCGCGGAAGGCGCGGGGGAAGCGTTCGTCGAACCCGCCGACCTGCTTGAGGGCGTCGGCGCGGTAGACCATGTCGGCGGTGATCCACAGGGCCTGGGCGAGCCCGGCGGTGGCGCGCTCCCAGTCGGTGGGGCGGCGCTCGCCGGGCAGCGGCACGGCGATCACGCCCTGGATGCCGCCGGTGTCGGGCTCGGCGGTGGCCAGGTCCTCGGTGATCTGGTCGCACCAGTGGGGGCCGACCTGGACGTCGTCGTCGAGGAACGCGATCCACGGGGCGGCGGCCGCCCGGGCGCCGGTGTTGCGGGCCGCGGCCGGTCCCCGGCCGCCGCCGCGCAGCACGGTCGTGCGGGCCCTGAGGTCGCCGAGGACGGACAGCGGGTGCTCGAGCGCGGTCCGGTCGTCGGCGGCCGCTCCCGGGCGGTCGTCGACCAGGACGATCTCGGCCGGCTTGGGCCCGTGGGCGGCGACCAGGGAGGCGAGGCAGTCGGCGAGGGTGTCGCGGACCAGGGTCGGGATCACCACCGCGTAGCCGGGCCCCTCGGCGGGCCCGGTCCCGGCCCCCGGCGTCTCGGCGGGGCCCGTCATGCGAACATCCCGGCGCGGCGGACGGCGAAGGGGCCGATGGCCAGCAGGTCGACGGGCGCGGAACCGAAGCACTCCAGGGCGTCGCGCGGGTCGTCGACCATGGGCCGGCCGGCCGTGTTGAGGCTGGTGTTGACCACCACCGGCAGGCCGGTGCGCCGTTCGAAGGCGTGCAGCATGCGGGCCACCAGGGGCTCCCGGCGCTCCTCGACGGTCTGGATGCGGGCGGTGCCGTCGACGTGGACGACGGCCGGGATGCGGTCGCGCCAGACCTCGGCGACCTCGTGCACGAACAGCATGTAGGGGCTCGGCAGCTGCCCGGTGAAGATCTCCGCGGCCCGGCCGGCGACGACCATCGGGGCCACCGGGCGGAACTCCTCGCGGCCCTTGACCCTGTTGAGGCGTTCGAGGTTCTCCGCGCGGCCGGGGTGGGCCATCAGGGAGCGGTGGCCGAGCGCGCGGGGGCCGAATTCGCTGCGGCCCTGGAACCAGGCGACGACGCCGTCGCGGGCCAGTTCCTCGGCGACCGTCTCGGCGATGTCCGCGGGCTCCTCGAAGGGGACGGCCGCCTCCTGGAGGATCGCCCGCAGCTCGTCGTCGGACCAGCCGCGGCCGAGGTCGGCGCCGGGCATCGGCTCGGGGTGGTCGCTGAGGTGCAGGGCGCCGCCGAGGGCGGTCCCGGCGTCGCCGGCCGCGGGCTGCACCCAGACGTTCCGGAACGGTCCCATCGCGGCGATCTTCGCGTTGGCCACGCAGTTGAGGGCGACGCCGCCGGCCAGCGTGAGCGACTCGCCGCCGCCGGCGCTGTGCAGCCAGTGGACCAGTTCCAGCATGACCTCCTCCAGCACCGCCTGGGCGCTTGCCGCGAGGTCGGCGTGGTCCTGGGTCCACGGCTCGTGTTTGCCGCGCGGCGGGGCGTAGGCCGCCCAGTCGACGCCGTGGGCGCGGAAGCCGCCGTCGCCGGTGGCGTGGACGTGTTCGCGCAGCTGCTTGTGGAAGCGCGGCTTCCCGTAGGAGGCGAGCGCCATCACCTTGAACTCGTCGCTGCTGCGCAGGAAGCCGAGGTGGGCGGTGAGCTCCTCGTAGACCAGGCCGAGGGAGTGCGGCAGCGCCTGGGTGGCCAGGATGTCCAGCTTGCCCTCGGTGTAGCGGCCGGCCAGGTGGGAGGAGGACTCGCCGCGGCCGTCGAGGACCAGCACGGCGCTGTCCGGGAACGGCGAGGCGGGCCCCGCGGAGGCGGCGTGCGCCACGTGGTGCGGGACGAAGACGACCCGGTCGGGGTCGAGGCCGGGCAGCGCCTCGGCGAGGAACTCCGGTGCGCGGCGGGCGTATTCGAGGCGCAGCGGGTCCCACGGGTCGTCCAGGCCCATCCGGTCCGCCGGGCGGGCCAGCCGGGGGTCGAACGAGTAGGCGACGGCGTCCAGTTCCTCGGGGCGGACGCCGGCGTGCTCCAGGCACCAGCGGGCCGACAGCTCGGGAAGCTCCCAGGCGGAGAAGGGGACCGGGCGCTTGCCGTGCTTGCGCCGGCTGAAGCGTTCCTCCTCGGCCGCGGCGACCGTGCGGCCGTCGACCACCAGGGCGGCGGCGGGGTCGTGGAAGAGGGCGTTGATGCCAAGGATGCGCATGGAGTGCTCCGTCCCGGACGTGGCGTCGGGGTCTGGCGGTCTGAGCGGTCTGAGCGATCTGTGCGGTTCGGGCGCCGGGCCGTCGGGGGCGGGCCCGGTTCGTCCCGCGTCGCACCTGGCGGCGCGGGTGGGCGGGTGCCGAATCGGGGGGCGGCGAAACCCGGGGCGGACCACGGTCACCCGGTTGGCGCGCCCACCGCGCGGACGACCGTCCGCGGTGTGCGCGGCGGCCGCCCGCGTGGGTGGGGCTCAGGCCGCCTGGGCCGTTCCGGCGAACCAGCCGATGGTCTCCCGGAGCCCGTCGCTCCAGCTGGTGCGCGGCTGCCAGCCGAGGCGTTCGTGGGCCAGCGTGGTGTCGGGCCGGCGCCGTCCCGGGTCGTCCACCGGGCGGTCGACGAAACGGATCCGCGAGCCGGAGCCGGTCAGCTCGATCACCCGGCGGGCCAGTTCCAGCATGGTGATCTCCTCGGAGCCGCCGATGTTCATCGGTCCGGTCTCCTCCGACGCGGCCAGGGCGAGCACGCCCTCGACGGTGTCGTCGACGTAGCACAGCGAGCGGGTCTGCCCGCCGTCGCCGGCCACCGTGAGCGGCATGCCGTCCAGCGCCTGGGAGATGAAGGTGGGGACCGCGCGGCCGTCCCCGGTCCGCATCCGCGGGCCGTAGGTGTTGAAGATCCGCACGATCCCCGCGGCGGTGCGGTTCACCTGGCGGTGGGCGGTGGTGAGCGCCTCGGCGAACCGCTTGGACTCGTCGTACACGCTGCGCGGGCCGACGGGGTTGACGTTGCCCCAGTACGCCTCGTGCTGCGGATGTTCGAGGGGGTCGCCGTAGACCTCGGAGGTCGAGGCCAGCAGGAAGCGGGCCTCGTCGACGCCCGCCCGCTCCAGCGCGTGGCGGGTGCCGGTGGAGCCGACCTCCAGGGTCTGCAGCGGCAGCCGGAGGTAGTCGGCGGGCGAGGCCGGGCAGGCGAAGTGCAGCACCAGGTCGAACCGGCCCGGCAGGTCGGCCAGCAGGCCCGGTTCGGTGACGTCGCCCTGGACGAAGCTGAAGCCGCTCCCCTGCTCCAGGTCCAGCACGTTGGCCCTGGAGCCGGTGCAGAGGTTGTCCACGCAGACCACCTCGGTGCCCTCGGACACGAGCCGGGCACAGAGATGAGATCCCACGAAACCGGCGCCGCCGGTGACCAGGGCGCGTCGCCAGGGGCGTCGGGGTCGGCCGAACCAGTTGGGGCGGCTCATACGCCTCTCCTTCCTCTCGCCTGCGGCGGGGGACTGCGGACCGCGAGTACCCGGTTCGGGCGGCGCATGTCGAAGGCTCACCCGGTTGGGCGAATGCCGGGGTCGGGGGGCAGGGGTTCTCTACCATCGGCGGATGGCCGAATTCCTGATCGAGCGCACGGTGCCGCTGCCCCTCGACGAGGCGTGGCGGCGGGTGACGGACTGGCCCCGGCACGGGAAGGCGGTCCCCTTCACCCGGGTGACGGCGGACGACCGGTTCGTGCGGGCCCGGACGGGGGTGGGGCCGGTGGGGTTCCTCGATCTGATGGAGATCGCCGTCTGGGACCCGCCGGCGGCGGGCGCCGGCGGCCGCTGCCGGCTGGAGAAGCGCGGCCGGGTGGTGCTGGGCTGGGCCGAGCTGGAGGTCCGGCCGGGGCCCGGCGGCAGGGCCCACGTGGTGTGGCGCGAGGACGTCCGGCTGCGGTTCCTGCCGGGCCTCTTCGACGGCGTGCTGCGCGCCGTCGGGCGGCACCTGTTCGGCCGCGCCCTCAACCGGCTGCTGCGGTGGGAGTGACGCCGCCCGGGCGCGCGTGAGGTGCGGGGCGCGCGGGCGCCGCGTTGACTGGTCCGGGACCCCTGACGCCAGGCGCCCGCGACCCGCCCGAGGAGAACGTGAGCACTTCCCCGGACTCCACCCCCTCGCCCGCTCCCGCGACGGCCCCGCCCGCCGCCGGCACCGCGGAGACGGCGCTGCGCCGGACCCTGCTGAGCCGGGGCTACCTGCGGCTGCTCCTGCTGTCCGCGCTGCTCGGCGTGCCGGTGGCCCTGGCCTGCTTCTTCTTCGTCGCGCTCCAGCACGAGCTCCAGCACTGGGTGTGGACCTCGCTGCCCCAGGCTCTCGGGCACTCCGCGCCGCCCTGGTGGTGGCCGCTGCCCGCGCTGCTGCTGGCGGGGCTGGTCCTGGCGCCGATCGTGACCCGGCTGCCGGGACGCGGCGGCCACCTGCCGGTGAACGGTCTGGGCGGGCCTCCCGTCGGGCCGGCGGCGCTGCCGGGCGTCGTGCTCGCCGCGCTGCTCACCCTCCCGCTGGGCGTGGTCCTCGGGCCGGAGGCCCCGCTGATGGCGGTCGGCAGCGGACTGGCGCTGCTGGCGCTGCGCCTGCGCAAGGGGGCGGACGATCCGCAGGCCGCGGCGGTGGTGGCCACCACCGGCTCCACCGCGGCGATCTCCACGATCCTCGGCGGGCCGATCGTGGCCGCCGTGCTGGTGGTGGAGGCGGCCGGGGTCGGCGGCGCCCGGCTGGTGGCGCTGCTGCTGCCGTGCCTGACCGCGAGTGCGACGGGTGCGCTGGTCTTCACCGGTTTCGGGCACTGGACGGGACTGTCGATCGGCGCCCTGACCCTGCCGTCGTCGGCCCTGCCCCGGGTGGGTCCGGACGCGGGCGACTTCCTGTGGGGTCTGCCGCTGGCCGCGCTGATCGCGGTGGTGATCACCCTCGCCCGGCGTCTGGGGCGGCGCACCGCGGCCTGGAACGGGAGCTCCGCGGGCGCCCCGACGGCCTGGCGGGTGGTCGCCTGCGCCGTGGCGGTCGGCGTCTGCGTCGCCGCCTACGCGCTCATCACCGGGCGTTCGCCGGCCGAGGCCGCGCTCTCCGGGCAGGCCACGCTCGCCGAGCTCGCCGGCCGTCCGCACGCCTGGCCGGTGGGGGCGCTGCTCGCGCTGGTGCTCTTCAAGGGGCTGGCGTGGGGCATCAGCCTCGGCAGCCTGCGCGGCGGCCCGATCTTCCCGTCGGTCCTGCTGGGCGCGAGCGCGGGCCTCGCCTGCTCCGGGCTGCCGGGGCTCGGCACCACCCCGGCGCTGGCCCTGGGCATCGCGGCGGCGGCGACCGCGGTGACCGGGCTGCCGCTGACCAGTTCCGTGCTGGCGGTGCTGCTCATGGGGCGGGCGGCGCACGACCAGATGCCGCTGATCGTGCTGGCGGCGGTGGTGTCGGTGGTCGTCACCCAGGCGCTGGACCGGACGGCCGGGGATGGATCGGGATCTCCCCGCCCCTGAGGGGCGCGCCGGTGCCTCCCCGGCGGCAGGCGACGATCTCGGCCGCGATGGACAGGGCCGTCTCCTCCGGGGTGCGGGCGCCGAGGTCGAGGCCGATGGGGGACCGCAGGCGGGCGAGGGCCTGTTCGTCCACGCCCTCCTCGCGCAGGCGCGCCAGGCGGTCCAGGTGCGTGCGGCGGGAGCCCATCGCGCCGACGTAGGCGACGTCCAGGCCGAGCGCGGCGGTCAGCAGCGGGACGTCGAACTTGGGGTCGTGGGTGAGGACGCACAGGGCGGTGCGGGAGTCCACGACGGTGTTCTCCAGGTAGCGGTGGGGCCAGTCGACGACCACCTCGTCCGCCTCGGGGAAGCGGCTCACGGTGGCGAAGACGGGGCGGGCGTCGCAGACGGTGACGTGGAAGCCGAGGAACCGGCCCGCGCGCACCAGGGCGGCAGCGAAGTCGACCGCGCCGAAGACGATCATCCGGGGCGGCGTCGCCGAGGTCTCCACCAGCAGCGAGAGCGGTGCCCCGCACCGCGAGCCCTGCTCTCCGATCTCGATGAGGGAGGCGTCGCGCCCGGCGTCCAGCAGGGCCTCGGCCTGCTCGGCGACGGTCCCGTCGAGGTCGCTCCCCCGGCCGAAGCCCCCGGAGACGGCGCCGTCCGCGCCGACGAGCAGGGCGCGGCCGAGCAGGTCGGCGGGGCCTTCCACGATCCGCGCCACGGCGGCCGGCTCGCGTCGCCGCGCCGCCGCGACGGCGGCCGCGTACACCGGGCGCACCGCGTCGCCCACGCGCACCGGCACGACCAGCACCTCGACGGTCCCGCCGCAGGTCAGGCCGACCGCGATCCCGTCGGCGTCCGCGTAGCCGAAGCTCTCGCGCACCGTGCGGCCGTCCTCCAGCGCCCGCAGGCACAGCTCGTGGACGGCGCCCTCGACGCAGCCGCCGGAGACCGACCCGACCGCCTCGCCGTCCCGGTCCACGGCCAGCGCCGCCCCGGGGAGCCGGGGGGCGCTGCCGCCCACGGCGACCACGGTGGCGACGGCGAAGTCGCGGCCCTGGCCGATCCAGCCGTGCAGTTCCTGCGCGATGTCCAGCATGGCCGCACTCCTTTCCGCCGTGCGGACGTCTACCCGTCCGTGAGGTGTTCCGGCCGCACCGGCGCCCGCCGCAGGTCGAGGCCGGTCGCGGCGCGCACCGCGGCCAGGATCGCCGGCGTCGAGGACAGGGTGGGCGCCTCGCCCGCCCCGCGCAGCCCGTAGGGGGCGTTGGCGTCGGCCAGTTCCAGCACCTCCACCGGCATCGGCGGGGTGTCGAGGATGGTGGGGATGAGGTAGTCGGTGAAGGAGGGGTTGCGGACCAGTCCGGTGGCCCGGTCGACCACGATCTCCTCCATCAGCGCCACCCCCAGTCCCTGGGTGCTGCCGCCCTGGATCTGGCCGACCACGGCGAGCGGGTTGACGGCCTTGCCCACGTCCTGGGCGCAGGCCAGCTCCACCACCTTGACCAGTCCGAGTTCCACGTCGACGTCGACCACGGCGCGGTGCGCGGCGAAGGAGTACTGGACGTGGCCGTCACCCTGCCCGGTGTGCCGGTGGAACGGCTCGGTGGGCCGGTGGCGCCACTCGGTCTCCACCTCGACCACCTCGTCGCCGAGGATCTCCGCCAGGGTGGCCAGCGCGGTGCCGTCCTCGGCGACCACCTCGCCGCCCTCCAGCCGCAGCCCGTCCGTCGACCCGTCGGACGCCCAGCCGGGCCGCGTGGCGCCGAACCGTGCCAGGCCGAGCTCGAGCACCTTCTCGCGCACCAGCTCGCAGGCCCGCTTCACGGCGCCGCCGGTGACGTAGGTCTGACGGGACGCGGACGTGGATCCGGCGCTGCCGACCCGGGTGTCGGCCGGGTGGATGGTGACCTGGGAGACGCCCAGCTCGGTGCGCGCTATCTGGGCGTGGACGGTGACGCCGCCCTGGCCGACCTCGGCCATCGCGGTGTGCACCGAGGCGACCGCCTCGCCCCCGGCGGCCTCCAGCCGCACCCGGGCCGTGGAGTAGTCGTCGAAGCCCTCGGAGAAGCCGACGTTCTTGATGCCGACGGCGTACCCGACGCCGCGCACCACGCCTTCGCCGTGGCTGGTGTTGGACAGTCCGCCGGGCAGCGCCCGCACGTCGACCGCGCCCGTCCCGGTCTCCCAGGACCGTTCCTCGGGCAGCGGCAGTTCCTTGACCCTGCGCAGCAGTTCGGCCACCGGCGCGGGCGAGTCGACGACCTGCCCGGTGGGCATCACCGAGCCCTGGGTCATGGCGTTGCGCTGCCGGAAGGCGACCCGGTCCATGCCGACGGCGTCGGCGAGCTTGTCCATCTGCGCCTCGTAGGCGAAGCACGCCTGGACGGCGCCGAAGCCGCGCATCGCGCCGCAGGGCGGGTTGTTGGTGTAGAGGGCGAGCGCCTCGACCTCCACCGCGTCCACCTCGTAGGGCCCGACGCCCAGCGAGGCGGCGTTGCCGACCACGGCCGGGGAGGAGGAGGCGTAGGCGCCGCCGTCGAGCACGATCCGCGCGCGGACGTGGGTGAGCCTGCCGTCCTTGGTGGCGCCGTGTTCGTAGACCAGCCGGGCGGGGTGGCGGTGGACGTGGCCGAAGAAGGACTCGTACCGGTTGAAGACCATCTTCACCGGCCGTCCGGTGCGCAGGGCGAGCAGGCAGGCGTGGATCTGCATGGAGAGGTCCTCGCGCCCGCCGAACGCGCCGCCGACGCCGGCCAGGGTCATCCGCACCTTGTCCTCGGGCAGGCCGAGGACGGGCGCGATCTGCCGGAGGTCGGCGTGCAGCCACTGGGTGGCCACGTACAGGTCGACGCCGCCGTCCTCCGCGGGGACGGCCATGCCCGACTCGGGGCCGAGGAAGGCCTGGTCCTGCATCCCGAACTCGTACTCGCCGCGGACCACGAAGTCGGCGCGGGCGGCGGCCTGTTCGACGTCGCCGCGGACGATCGGCTGGCGGTGCACGACGTTGGGGTGCGGGACGTGCGGGGCGTGGTGGTCGGTGCGGCCCTCGTGGATCAGCACCGCGTCGGGCGCGGTGGCGCTCGCCTCGTCGGTGATCAGCGGGAGTTCGCGGTACTCGACCTTGATCTTCGCCGCGGCGCGGCGGGCGATCTCGGGGTGGTCGGCGGCGACGGCGGCGACCGGCTCGCCGTGGTGGCGGATCCGGCCGTGGGCGAGGACGGGGGTGTCCTGGATCTCCAGCCCGTAGTGCCGCACCTCGGTGGGCAGGTCGTCGTAGGTCAGCACGGCGTGCACGCCGGGGGTGGCCAGCGCCTCGGAGACGTCCACGGAGAGGATCTCGGCGTGGGCCACGGTGGACCGCAGCAGGTGCCCCCACAGCATGTGCTCGTGCCACAGGTCGGAGGAGAAGGCGAACTCCCCGGTGACCTTGAGGATTCCGTCGGGCCGCAGCACCGACTCGCCGACGCCGCCCGCGTTGCCGGCGCGCCGGGCGAAGCGGGTGGGCAGCCCGGCCAGCGGGCCGCGCGGCGCGAGCTCCGAGCGCACCCCCGGAATGACGGGCGCGGGACCCCGGCCGGTGAGGCCGGTCGTGCCGCGCGGGGCGGTGCCGTCGCTCATGCCCGGTCCCCTTCCGGCTCGGCGGAGCGCCGGGCGGCGGCCAGCCGGACCGCGTCCATGATCTTCTCGTAGCCGGTGCAGCGGCACAGGTTGCCCGAGAGCGCCTCGCGGATGTCCGCGTCGGCGGGCTTCGGGTTCCGGTCCAGCAGGTCGTCGGCGGCGACCAGCAGACCGGGGGTGCAGAAGCCGCACTGGACCGCTCCGGCGTCGACGAACGCCCGCTGCACGGTGGACAGTTCGCCCTCCGGCGCGAGGCCTTCGACGGTGACCACCTCGCATCCCTCGGCCTGTCCGGCGGCGACCAGGCAGGCGCAGACCGGCACCCCGTCCAGGCGGACGGTGCAGGAGCCGCACTCGCCCTGCTCGCAGGCGTTCTTGGAGCCGGGCAGCCCGAGCCGCTCGCGCAGCACGTAGAGCAGCGACTCGCCCTCCCAGACGTCGTCGGCCTCCCGGGGGCGGCCGTTGACCGTCATCCGGACGCGCATCATGCGGCTCCCTCCGTGGCGCGGGCGCTCCCGCGGTACTCCTCCCAGGCCCAGCCCAGGGTGCGGCGGGCCAGCACGCCCACCGCGCGGCGGCGGTAGGCGGCGGTGCCGCGGACGTCGTCGATGGGTGAACAGGCGGCGGCGCACAGGTCGGCGAAGTGCCGCGCGGCCGCGGGCGGGACGACGCGCCCGGTCTCCCAGCAGCGTTCCTCCTCCAGCACCCCGCCGAGGAACTCCTCGGCCTCGCGGGCGCGCACGGGGGTGGGGGCGGCGGAGCCGATGCCGGTGCGCACGGAGCGGGTGTGCGGGTGCAGCGCCAGGCCGAAGGCGCACACGGCGATGACCATGGCGTTGCGGGTGCCCACCTTGGCGTACTGCTGCGGGCCGTCCGCCCGCCGTACGCGGACGGCGCGGATCAGCTCGTCGGGGGCGAGCGCGTTGCGCTTGGGCCCCAGGTAGAAGTCGTCGATCGGGATCAGGCGGGTGCCGCGGGCGGAGACGGCCTCGACCTCGGCGCCGGCCGCGAGCAGGGCCGGGTGCGCGTCGCCGGCCGGGGAGGCGGTGCCCAGGTTGCCGCCGACGCCGCCACGGTTGCGGATCTGCGGGGAGGCCACGGTGTGCGAGGCGAGCGCGAGGCCGGGCAGCTCCGGCCGCAGCTCTTCCATGATCCGCGTGTAGGGGACGCCGGCGCCCAGCCGGACGGCGTCCCCGTCCCTCTCCCACTGCGTCAGCTCGGCGATCCGGCCCAGGTCGAGCAGCCGCTCGGGGCGGCGGTGGCCGAAGTTCAGCTCGACCATGAGGTCGGTCCCGCCGGCGAGGGGCACCGCGTCGGGGTACTCGGCCTTCGCCGCGAGCGCCTCCTCCCAGCCGGCCGGTCGTAGGAATTCCATGCCTGGGCCGCTCCTCCTGGACTGGGTCCACGCCCCGTGGCGCGAAGGGGTGGTCCGATACCTGTTGACGCTCGCTCCGGCCAGTACACCGCCCCCTCACCCGGTCGGGTCAGTCGCCGAAGGCACGAAGGAATTCGCTGGCCAGGACTTCCATCTTGTAGATTCGTATGAAAGAGGGGTCCGTGCGAACCGTGCGTTTCCGTACGGGAACACGGCGGGCTCGCCTGCCCCACGACTTCGAGACCTGAACGGCGGCGACTGGAATGCGGCTCCGCGCACTGCTGGACACCCCCGGGCTCGGCCTGCGGCTGCTCGGCGGCGAGGACGAGCTGGACCGCGCGGTGCGCGGCGTCATGACCACGGACCTGAAGGACCCCAGCCGCTACCTCGCAGGTGGGGAGCTCGTCCTGACCGGTCTCGCCTGGCGTCACGAGCCGGCCGACTCGGAACGGTTCGTCCGGATTCTCGCCGATGCGGGCGTCGCCGCCCTCGGGGCCGGGGAGGCCGAGCTGGCGGGCATCCCGGACGACGTGGTCGAGGCGTGCGCCCGGCACCGGCTGCCGCTGTTCGCGGTGGACGAGTCCGTTGCGTTCGCGAGCATCACCGAGCACGTGGTGCGCCAGGTGTCGGGCGAGCGGGCCGGGGACCTGGCGGCGGTCGTGGAGCGCCACCGCCGGATGATGACGGCGGGCCCGGCCGGGGGCGGCCCGGACGTGGTGCTGGAGCTGCTGGGCTCGGACCTCGACCTGCGGGCCTGGGTGCTCTCCCCGGCCGGCCGCCTGATCGCGGGCCCCAAGGACGCCGGCGCCTCGCTCGCCCCGGAGGCCCGCACCCGGCTGGCCGCCGAACACCTGGCCGCCGCGCGCGCCGGACGACGGGCACCCCATCGGGTGACGGCCGCCGGGGTGACGTACTCGCTCTTCCCGGTCCGGACGGCCGCCCGCCCCGAGCGGCCCGGCCAGGCCGTGCGCCGGGAGGCCGCCCCGGCCGGTCCGGCCCTCTCCGACTGGCTGCTCGTCGTCCAGGCCGACGCCGCCGAGTGGCCCGACGCCCGGCTGGACCTGGTGAACGGGGTCACCCAGCTGGTGGCCGTCGAACGCGAGCGCCGCGAGGCGGGGCGCACGGTGCGGCGCAGGCTGGCCCAGGAACTGCTCGAGCTGGTCCAGGCGGGCGCCGCTCCCGGCGAGATCGCGGCCCGCCTGCGGGTGGCCGCCCCGGTGCTGCTGCCGGGCCTGGACGCCGCCCCGGACTGGCAGGTGGTGGTGGCCCGCGTCGAGTGGCAGGGGGCCGAGGACGGCGCCGAGGGCGCCCGCCGGGCGCAGGCGCTGCTGGAGGAGCTGCTGGCCGACCCGTCGGCGGCCGGGCCGGAGCCGTCCGACCGGCTGGCCGTGGCGGTCGCCGGGGAGGAGGCGGTCGCCCTGGTGCCGCTGCCGCCCTCCGGCGACGACGCCCGCGGCGCGGCCGAGGAGACCGGCGCCGCGGACCGGCAGCCGCAGGGTCTGTCGGCCGAGTCGCTGCTGGCCGCGGTCCGCGAGCCGCTGGCGGCCGGGCTGGGCGACGAGGGCCGCGTGACGCTGGGCGTCAGCGCCGCCGTGCACAGCGCGGAGGGACTGCGCGGAGCGCTGGAGGAGGCCCGGCACGCCCGCCGGGTGGCCGCCGCCCGCCCCGGCGCGGTCTGCGCGGCCGGCCACCAGGAGCTGGCCTCGCACGTGCTGCTGCTGCCGTTCGTCCCCGACGACGTGCGGCGCGCCTTCACCGCCCGGCTGCTGGACCCGCTGCGGCAGTACGACGGGCGCCACCGGGCCGAGCTGATCCCGACGCTCGAGGCGTTCCTGGAGGCCGACGGCTCGTGGACGCGGTGCGCCGCCCGCCTCCACCTGCACGTCAACACCCTGCGCTACCGGGTGGGCCGCATCGAGCAGTTGACGGGGCGTGACCTCTCCCGGCTGGAGGACAAGCTCGACTTCTTCCTGGCCCTGCGGATGAGCTGACCTGGGCGGTATCCGGCCCGGGGCACCCGGGGTCCGGCCACTTTGTGAAATGTTTCACCCGACCTCTTGGCCGGAACATCTGAATCGTGCTGAGATTCCGCCACCACCACATCCGGCTCGATGACGGCGTGCTCGGGGAGGGCAACGTGGCGTACACCGCCATGTCCGGTACCGCGACGAACACCGCAACACCCGCAGAAGGCGAGACACCGCAGGAAGCCGTATGGCGGCTGCGCTCGAGGGCGTGCTGGGCGGACGCGGCGGCCCTGCTGCCGGGCGACGGCCCCGAGGACACGCTGCAGCGGGCCGCGCTCCTGGTGGAGCGCTGTCTGTACACCGAACAGGGCTGGGAGGACGCCGAGGACGCGCTGCGCACGGCGGAGGCGGCGGCCCGCACCCCGGAGGAACGCGGGGCCGCGGCCTGCGAACGGGGCTTCCTGGCCTACGCGGCCACCCTGCACGGCGTACGCGACCGGGCGGACGAGGCCCGCGCCGCGCTCGGCCGTGCCGCCGCGCTGATCCCTCCCGCGACGCCCCGGCGGGCACTGCTGGACTTCCGGCGCGGTCTGGTCGCCCAGAACCTCGCCGAGGCCCCGCAGGCGGCCCGCGCCGCCTACCGCAGGGCGCATGCCGGGGCCACCGCGCACCCCGACCCGCTGCTGCTCTCCTTCACCTGGCGGCACCTGGCCACGTTGGCGCTGCGGGACGGCGACGTCGCGGAGGCCCGGCACGGTTTCGCCGAGTCGCTGCGGCTGCGGGAGGAGATCGGCTACCTGGTCGGCACCGCCCCGGCGCTGGTCTCCCTCGCCGCGACGGAGCCGGCGAGCCGGGCCCGCCGCCTGCGCGCCGAGGCGCGCCGCCTGCACCGGCTGCTGGGCGGCGTGCCGACCTGGCTGGCCCCGCAGGTGGAACCGGACGACACCGAGGCGCCCGACGAGCCGGTCGCCACGGACGGCGCCGCCTGACACGCGCTGTCCGACCCCACCCGAAGGCCGCCGGCCCCCACCCGAAGGACGTCATGCGCCACCTCCTCAC
This sequence comes from Streptomyces sp. NPDC002734, assembly GCF_040295685.1. NCBI lineage: Bacteria > Bacillati > Actinomycetota > Actinomycetes > Kitasatosporales > Streptomycetaceae > Streptomyces > Streptomyces sp. NPDC002734. Next base: position 72,908 of record NZ_JBEOVU010000029.1, on the reverse strand, counting down.
CTCCGGCGGCGTCAGCAACCGGAGCATCCACGACGCGCTGGTCGGCCTCCTCGGCAAGCCGGTCGCCGAGTCCACCGCCCTGTGCGTCCCCACCGCCTCCTACGGGCACCCCCTGGTCACGCCGTCGAGGGCCTGGGACTTCATCGCCGGCCGGTCGTCCACGCCGATGTGCGACCTCGGCTGGAAGTCGCTGGGGATCCTCGAGCTGACCGCGCTGCCGAGCATGGACCGGGAGCGCTGGGTCTCCTGGGTCCGGGAGGCGGACGCGCTCCTGGTGAACGGCGGCGACGCGCTCTACCTGTGCCACTGGATGCGGCAGTCCGGACTGGCGGACCTCCTGCCGTCGCTGCGCGACACCGTCTGGGTGGGACTGAGCGCCGGGAGCATGGTGATGACCCCCCGCGTCGGCGAGGAGTTCGTCGAGTGGGAGCCGCCCACCGGCGACGACACCACCCTGGGGGTCGTCGACTTCTCGATCTTCCCCCATCTGGAGCACCCGTCGCTGCCGTGGAACACCATGGCCAACGCCCGGCGCTGGGCGGCCCGGATCGGCGGTCCGGCGTACGCGGTCGACGACGACACGGCCTTCGTGGTGGAGGAGGACGGCACGGTCGAGATCGTCTCCGAGGGCCGCTGGGAGCTGCTGACGCCCGGCGCGTGACGCCCGGGGACGGAGTGCGCGGACGGGCGCCGTGCGGGAACTACCCCTCCGCGCCGGCGAAGTGCTCCCCCACCAGCCGGCGGACCACGTCGAGGTCCTGCGCCACCAGGGCGTCCAGCAGCGCACCGTGCTCGGCCGCGTCGGCGAGCAGTTCGGCGTGTCCGCGCGCGCCGGCCGCGCCGCCGGTCCGCGGCCACTGCGAACGGCGGTGCAGGTCCTCGGTGATGCGCACCAGCTCGGCGTTGCCCGCCAGGGAGAGCAGTGCCCGGTGGAAGGCCCGGTCGGCCTCCGCGTAGGTGGCCGCGCAGCCGGACGACGCGGCCAGCACGGTCCGCTCGGCCAGCGGACGCAGTTCGGCCCAGCGCCCGGCCGGCACGGTGCGGGCCAGGCGCAGCACCACCGGGACCTCGATGAGGGCCCGCACCTCCGCCAGCTCGGCCAGTTCGCGGGCCCCGCGCTCGGCGACCCGGAAGCCGCGGTTGGGGACCACCTCGACGGCCCCCTCGAGGGCCAGCTGCTGCATCGCCTCACGCACGGGCGTCGCCGACACGCCGAGCCGCTGCCCGAGGGCGGGGGCGGAGTGCACCTCGCCGGGCGCGAGCTCCCCGGAGACCAGGGCGGCCCGCAGGGCCTGAAGCACCTGCTCGCGCACCGAGGCGCGCCGCACCACGCGTGGCGCGTACGGCTCCCTGGGTCCCGGCAGCGGTCCCGTGGCGGTCGCCGGGCCGTCCTGGGGGTGCTCGCCGCGGGCTCCGGCCCCCGCCCCGCCCTCCGGGGTGCCGCCCGTGGCGTCGGGCCGCGGCCACGCCCCTTCGCCCGCTCTCTCTCGCGGGCGTGCCTGCTCCACGGGGACCTCCTGGGCCATGACTGCGGATTCCGGTTCGGGTTCCGGATCCGGGCTCCCAGCACGATAGGGGGCGGACGCCGGTGTTCCCACCCCCGGCCCGTATGAGTAAGGTAAGGCTTACCTGTCAACGCCTGATCATGCTCACGGGAACGGGAGTCCGTCGTGCCCCTTGCCACCTCGGCCTTTCAGGACGCGTACGACCGGCTCACGGCCGCCTTCCCGCACCTGACCGTGACGGAAGTCGCTCCCGGCGAGGCGCTGCCCACCGAGCACGCCGACCCCGAGCCCGGGTGGGCGTCCTCGGCCGGCTTCACCGAGGACGGCCCGGAGATCGCCGGTCTGATCGCGCGGGACGGGGCGATGGTCGAGCAGTACTACGGCAGGCCCCCGCGGCCCGACGTCGGCGCCTCCCTGGCCCTGCACCGGTACGCCTGGCCGGTCTGCCTCCTCTTCACGGTCCCCGCCTTCCTCTCCCGCCGGGTGCCGCGGCTCACCGTGGACGACGTGGCCGTGCACCTGGAGACGGGGCGGATCGCGGTGCGGCCCCGGACCTTCGCCTGCCTGCCGGACGACCCGGCGGCCGCCCTGCCCGGCGCCCGGGTGGTGCCCGACGAGGACGCCCTGCGCGCCGAGGTGCGGGCCGCTGCGGCCGAGCACCTGGGTCCGGTCCTGGCCGTCTTCGGCCCGCGGATGCGGCGGCGCGGCCGGTCGCTCTGGGGCATGGTGACCGACGAGATGGCCGAGGGCCTGTGGTACGTCGGCAACCTACTGGGCGAGGAGCGGCGGGCCGTGGAGGAGCTGGGCCGGATGCTGCCCGGCGCCACCCTGCCGCTGCCCGGCGCGGCGGGTTTCCGCGAGCTGCCCGGGCCGGGCGGCGCCCCCCTCACCACCCGCGACCGCGTGACCTGCTGCCTGGCCTACACGCTCGCCGAGGACAGCACCTGCGTCACCTGCCCGCGCACCTGCGACACCGAGCGCGTGGCCAAGCTGACGGCTGTGCCCGCGGCCTGACACGGCCTGACATCTGGTCGGATTTGCGCCCGGCGCCGTCAGACGGCCGCCTCACGCACCACCCGTGCGCGGGATTGCTTTTCGAACGCAACTCAGCTTTCACGTACGGCAGTTCGACCCCGAGGCCGCCAACCCGGGGCCGATCGCCACCCCCTCGGTTCCTCTTGCCCCGAAACCCGGTACGCCGGTCTCCGGTTGGGCCAACATGGCCGCCAGCCAGGCCACCCAAGCCCGACGCAAAGGGACACCGGATGAGATTGACCGACGTTTCGCTGAATTGGCTGCTTCCCGGCGCCGTACTGCTCCTCGGTGTGCTGGCCGCAGTGGCGGTGCTCGCGCGCGGCCGGAAGTCGTCGACGGCGGGCCCGGCCTCCTCGGACGACTCCTGGGAGCGCAGTGAGGAGCGCCGCCGCCGCAAGGAGGCGGTGTACGGCACCGCCTCCTACGTCCTGCTGTTCTGCTGCGCCGCGGTGGCCGCCGCGCTCTCCTTCCACGGCCTGGTCGGCTTCGGCCGCCAGAACCTGGGCCTGTCCGGCGGCTGGGAGTATCTGGTGCCGTTCGGCCTCGACGGGGCGGCGATGTTCTGCTCGGTCCTGGCGGTGCGCGAGGCCAGCCACGGCGACGCGGCCCTGGGCTCCCGGATGCTGGTGTGGCTGTTCGCGGGCGCGGCCGCCTGGTTTAACTGGGTGCACGCGCCGCGGGGCCTGGGCCACGCGGGCGCGCCGCAGTTCTTCTCCGGGATGTCGCTGTCCGCGGCGATCCTCTTCGACCGCGCCCTGAAGCAGACCCGCCGCGCCGCACTGCGCGAACAGGGCCTGATCCCGCGCCCGTTGCCGCAGATCCGGGCGGTGCGGTGGCTGCGCGCCCCGCGCGAGACCTACCGCGCCTGGTCGCTGATGCTGCTGGAGGGCGTGCGCAGCCTGGACGAGGCGGTGGAGGAGGTCCGTGAGGACAAGCGGATGCGGGAGCAGTCGCGGCGGCGGGACAGGGAGCAGAAGCGGGTGGAGCGGGCGCACCTCAAGGCGGTGAGCCGCGGGCACGCCCCGGCCGCGCTGACCGAGCGGGCGGCGCCCCAGGTCGAGCTCGAGCGTGCCGACGGCGCCGCCGCCTCGTCGGAGCCCGAACAACTGCCCCTGCGCAGCCGCCCGTCGCTGCCGGCTCCGGAGGAGGACACCATGGCCCTGCGCCAGCTCGACACCCTGGAGCGCAAGCTGAAGGACCTGGAGCAGCAGTTCGGCTGACCCGACGCCGGCCGCCTCGGTCGGGCAGCCGCCGCCACCGGCCGCCTTCGCCGGGCAGCCGACGCCGCCTCCCCTCAGACCCGGACCGGTCCGGCTCCCGTGCGGGCCAGCTCGAACCACACGGACTTGCCGAGGGCGTGACCGCGCACCCCCCAGGCGTCGGCCAGGGTGGCCACCAGCAGGAGGCCTCTGCCGCCGGTGGCCTCGTCGTCGGCGTCCTCTCCCGCCGGGAGCCGCGGGGGCCGGCTGCGGACGAAGTCCCGTACCTCGACCCTCAGCCGCCGCCCGGTGACCGTCACCTTGAGCACCGCTCCGTGGCCGGTGTGCACCAGGGCGTTGGTGACCAGTTCGGTGGTGAGCAGCTCCGCCGTGTCCACCAGTTCCGCGTCCAGCGGGCGGCCCGGCACGTCGCACCGCACCAGCTCCCGTAACGCCCGCCGCGCCCGTGGCACGGCGCCCAGGTCCGCCCGGCGCAGGCGCTGCCTGAGCCGGGGCGGCCGTATGCGGAGGCGTGGCCGGCCGACCGCCTGCCGATCGGCCGCCTGCGGATCCGGTGGCGCGCCTGGTCCGGTGGACGGCTCCGCCGCGTCGGCGACGGTGGAGACGCCCGCCTGTGATGCCTGCCTCTTCATGAGCCCCCGTTCACACCGAGTCGCACGTCCCTTTCTCGAACGCGCTCACGAGATGCATGCCCGCGTCCGGAACGCGGCACTCATCCCGTTCCGGCGGGCGGCCGGGCGGGGGCGGGGCGATCGCCGGGACCGGCTCAGGGACGGGGCACGTTGCGCAGGTTGGAGCGGGCCATCTGCAGCATCCGGCCCACGCCTCCGTCGAGCACCACCTTGGAGGCGGAGAGCGCGAAGCCGGTCACCATGTCCTTCTTGATCTTCGGCGGGATGGACAGCGCGTTCGGGTCGGTCACCACGTCGACCAGGGCGGGGCCCTTGTGCCGGAACGCCGCCTTGAGCGCGCCCGGCAGGTCCTTGGGCTTCTCCACCCGCACGCCGAAGGCTCCGCAGGCCTGGGCGACGGCGGCGAAGTCCGGGTTGGTGTTGGCGGTGCCGTGCGAGGGCAGCCCGGCCACCAGCATCTCCAGCTCGACCATGCCCAGCGAGGAGTTGTTGAAGAGGACCACCTTCACCGGCAGGTCGTACTGGACGAGGGTGAGGAACTCCCCCATCAGCATGGCGAATCCGCCGTCGCCGGACATCGACACGACCTGCCGGTGCCGGTCGGTGAACTGTGCCCCGATCGCCATCGGCAGCGCGTTGGCCATCGAGCCGTGGGAGAAGGAACCGATCACCCGGCGGCGCCCGTTGGGGGTGATGTAGCGCGCCGCCCAGACGTTGCACATGCCGGTGTCGACGGTGAACACGGCGTCGTCGTCGGCCATTTCGTCGAGGACCGAGGCCACGTACTCGGGGTGGATCGGGACGTGCTTCTCCACCTTGCGGGTGTAGGCCTTGACCACGCCCTCCAGCGCGTCGGCGTGCTTCTTGAGCATCTTGTCGAGGAAGCGGCGGTTGGTCTTCTCCTTCACCCGGGGGATCAGGCACTTCAGCGTCTCCTTGACGTCGCCCCACACCGCCAGGTCGAGCCGGGAGCGCCGTCCGAGGTGCTCGGGGCGCACGTCGACCTGGGCGATCTGCACGTCGTCGGGGAGGAAGGCGTTGTACGGGAAGTCGGTGCCGAGGAGGATCAGCAGGTCGCACTCGTGGGTGGCCTCGTAGGCGGCTCCGTAGCCGAGCAGGCCGCTCATGCCGACGTCGTAGGGGTTGTCGTACTGGATCCACTCCTTGCCGCGCAGGGCGTGGCCGACCGGCGACTTGATCAGCTCGGCGAGCCGCATCACCTCCTCGTGCGCGTCCTTGCAGCCGGCGCCGCAGAACAGGGTGACCTTGCCGGCCTTGTCGATCATCTCGACCAGCGCGTCGAGTTCGGCGTCCCCGGGACGGACCGAGGGGCGGCTGGTGACCAGCGCGGTGTCGTAGGCGCCCTCGGGGGCCGGCTCGTCGGCGATGTCGCCGGGCAGGGTGACGACGCTGACGCCGGAGCGCCCCACCGCGTGCTGGATGGCGGTGTTGAGCAGCCGCGGCATCTGCGAGGGGCTGGAGATCATCTCGCTGTAGTGGCTGCAGTCGCGGAACAGCCGGTCGGGGTGGGTCTCCTGGAAGAAGCCGAGCCCGATCTCCGAGGAGGGGATGTGGGAGGCGAGCGCCAGCACGGGGGCCATGGATCGGTGCGCGTCGTACAGGCCGTTGATCAGGTGCAGGTTGCCGGGGCCGCAGGAGCCGGCGCAGGCGGTCAGCTGCCCGGTGACCTGTGCCTCGGCCCCGGCCGCGAAGGCGGCGGCCTCCTCGTGGCGGACGTGCACCCAGTCGATGCCCTTGTGGCGGCGTACGGCGTCGACGACGGGGTTGAGGCTGTCCCCGACCACCCCGTACATCCGCCGTACGCCCGCGCGGGTGAGGATGTCGACGAACTGCTCGGCGACGTTCTGCTTGGCCATGGGTCCGCGTGCCCCTTCGCTGCGTGCTCACGATCCGAGTCCGGACCGCTCGTGTCCCCGTTCTCGGGACCATCAATCCACGTGGGGCCCGATCACGCCTCCCAGACGGCCGCCGCCGTACGGTCGTCGGCGTAACCCTTCACCCGCACCTGTACGTCCGACAGGAAGCCGGCGAGCCCGGGCGGCTCCGGCGCGACCCACCTGCGGCCCAGGTGGGCGAGGAGCGCGGGTTCCCCGGCGAGCGGGTCGGACAGCCCGGCGGCGCACATCAGCAGCCGGTCCCCCGGCCGGGCGACACAGGTGCGGAACCTGAACGGTTCGCGGGGCGGCTCGGGGGCGGGCTCGTAGGGGCTCGGCGGCGTCGTGATGCCGAGGTCCAGGGTCAGCTCGCCGGGCTTCGCGGCGGGACCGGCCGGGCTGGGCTCGAGGTCCTGCCAGTCACCGTCCCGCAGCCGGTACAGTCCGCCGTCGCCGACGCCGAAGAACACGCGGGTACGGCACTCGGGGTCGGCGGGCAGCAGCAGGCAGCGCAACGTCGCCTCGTCGCCGCCGGAGCTCCATCCCTCGACCCGTGCGGTGGCCCGCAGGCGGCCGAGGCTGCGGTCGGTGAGCCGCTGAAGTCCGGCCCGCAGGTCGGCGCGGCGGCCCTCGCGGATGTCCTCGGCGAGGCGGGCGGCGCTGCGGCCGACGGCCTGGGCGATCCAGCGGCACGCCGCGGAGGCGGCCCGCTGTCCGGCGGGGGTGGCGCGGGCGCCGGTGGCCACGGCGACCAGCACCAGCGCGCGGTCGCCCACCCCGAACCGGGCGGTCAGCAGCGCGTCGCGGCGCACCTCGCCCCGGTAGCGGGCCGAGTCCCCGCGCACCGAGGCGACCCGCAGGGTCAGGCCGCCGTGCCGGGCGCCGTCCAGCACGGTGTCGGGGACCAGGTCCTCCAGGGCGGCGGGGTCCGCCATCGGCAGCGACGTGGGCTCCGCGTCGTAGCTCGGCGGCGCGTCCCCCACGTACGCAACGTCCCGGCCCGCCGCGCCGCCGCCTCCGCCTCCGCCGAGGTCCAGCGTCTCCCGGTCGGGCGGTGAGGGGGCGTCCCCGCTCCCGCGGGGCGGTTCCGGCCGTGTGGCGGGCCGGCGTCCGGGTTCGGCGGCGTTCGCGCGAGGCCCCTCGACGGGGGCGGGCGTGCGACGCCCGGGGGGCGCGGTGTCCCCCTGCGCGGGCACGCCGGTTTCGCGGGCCCCCGCGACGCTTCGCGAACCCTCCGCCTTGGCCGGACCGTCCGGGCCCTCGGCGGGGTCCGCCCTTGGCCCTTCACCCGCGTTCTCCGCGGGCCGTGTCCCGGGCCTGTCATCCGTACCGCCCGGGCGGCTGGTCCCTGGGCCGTTGCCCGCACCCTCCACAGGGCCGCTCCAGGGCCCGGCACCCTCACCCTCCGGGCGGCGGATCCCCGGCCCGTTCCCCGCGCCCTCCACAGGGCGCGTCCCGGGCCGGTCGCCCGCACCGTCCGCGGGGGGCGTGACGGGCCGGTCGCCCGGCCCTTCCTGTCGCCCGTGCCCGTGCCCGTGCCCGTGCCGCGACCGGCGCGGTCCGCCGTCCGTCCGCCGGACACGGCCGGGTCACCGGTGCGGGGCAGGGTGCCGTTCCCGGCGGCCCTTCCGGTGCCGAGGCTGCCGTCGTCACCGGAGGCGCTGCCCGCACCCGGTGCCTGCGTTCCGTCGGACCCGCCGGGCCCTGCCTCTGCCCCGCCGCCGGCACCGGTTCCGGCCGATGGCGTCACCCCGGTGCCGAACCAGTCGGCCGCCGCGGGGGCCCGCCGTGGCCCGGCGTCACCCGAATGACGCGCGCCACCCGCGCCGGAGTCGGCCCCGGGTCCCCCGGACGCCCGTCCCAGGTCACCCCGGTCCCCGCGCGGCGACTCCTCCCCCGCGCCCACCTCCCTGCCGTCCCGCACCGTCTCCTCGTCGGCCGGACCGGCCGGAGCGGCCGGACCGTTCAGCGGCGGCCGGGCGGCGGGGCCGGGGTCGCCGGGTCCGCGTGCCGGGTCTGCCGGCCGCTCGAGGTCCGGATCCAGGTCGAGGTCGAGGTCGAAGTCGCGGTCCAGATCCAGGTCCGGGCCGATGCCCGAGGCCGAGTCCTGACCGGTGCCCGGGGGCAAGTCCTGACCGGTGGCCGGCGCCGGGCCAGGACCGGGAGCCGGGCCCGGACCGGGGCGCAGGTCGGCGTCCTGACCGGGGGCCGGGGGCGGACCCGAGCCCGGGGCCGGGGACCTGTCCAGGTCCGCCCGCGGGCCCAGGGGCCGACGCGGGCCCTCCGCGCCGGGGCCCCGTCCGTCCGCACCGAACCACCCGTCGCCGATCGTCGGCTCCGCTCCGCCCCCGGAACCCGCGGGGAAGCCGCCGTCGGGGGTGTCCCACGCCGTTCCGGCGGGCGGCGCGGAAGGGCCCGGCGCACCGGGCTCGGGCCGGGGCGAGGGAACCGCGCGGCCGCCCGCAGGGGCACGGTCGCCCGCGGGGGCACCGCCACCGCCCACCGTCCCGGCCACGGAGGCGAACCTGTCGTCCAGCGAGTCAGGAGCCGCCGTCGGGCCCGTGTCACCGGCGTTCCCGTCGTACAACTGGCCCCACCAGTCGTCCTCGTGCTCGCGCTCGTCCTCGTCCCGGCGGCCGGTGGGCGTCTCCCCCTGTTGGCTCATGCTCCTAATCTTCGACCGCGCCACGCGTCTGAAACCGTGCATCGCGACAATCGGGCGGGACACCGCCCCTAGAACAACTTTTCGGACGACAACCCGAACAACCGGCCGAAATCGTCATGAAACACCCGGCCGTGCCGAACCCTGCGCCCGCTCTCCTCCTCGGGCACCCTGGAGGAATGGGAGCGTGGGAACTCCTGCTGGCCGGGGCGATCATCCTGCTCGGCATGTGCGGAGTACTGACGCCCGGGGTGCCCGGGTCCTGGCTCGTGTGGGCCGGCGTCCTGTGGTGGGCGCTGAACGACCCGCGCCCGACCGCCTGGGCGGTCCTGGTGGGCGCCACCCTCCTGCTCCTGCTCGCCGGGTTGCTGCGCGCTCAGCTCACCCCCCGGCACGCCTCCCGCACCACCGATCTGGCACGCCGGCCGGGGCCGCGCGGCTCCGCCGGTCTCGGCGCGTTCCTCGGCTTCTTCCTGCTGCCCGTGGTCGGCGCCGTGCCGGGTTTCCTGGGCGGCCTGTACGTGCACGAGCGCCTGCACGAGGGCCGCCGCCCCCGCGAGGCGAGGGCGGCGGTGCGCGGCATGATGCGGTCCGGAGGCACCGCGCTGCTGGTGGAGCTCTACGCGACGCTCCTGATCCTCGGCGCCTGGCTCGTCACCGTCCTCGCGCGCTGAGCGCCGCCGGGGCCCGCCGCTCGTTCCCCGCCCCCGGCGGGGGCGGAGGTCAGCCGGTGAGCTGATCGAGGTCGACCGCCCTGGCCAGCGCCTTCATCCCGGCGTCGTTGAAGTGCAGGTGGTCGCCCGGATCGAAGGCGGACCGGATCCGGTCGGGCTGCTTCGGGTCCCGCACCGCCGCGTCGAAGTCGACCACGGCGTCGAACGGGGCCTCCTTGCGGATGAAGCGGTTGATCTGCCGCCGCAGCGCCTCCCGCTGCGGGGTGTAGGCGAAGTGCCCCCGGTACGGCGTGAGGGTGGCCCCGACGACCCGGATGCCCTTGGCGTGCGCCTTCTTCGCCATGGAGCGGTATGCCTTCTTGAACGCCTTGATCCCGTCCTCGCCCGCCGCGTCGGTCATCACGTCGTTGATGCCCTCCAGCACGATCACCGTCCGCACCCCGCTGCGCCGCAGGACGTCGGCGTCGAACCGCTTGAGCGCGCCGGGCCCGGAGCGGTCGTTGAGGATCCGGTTGCCGGAGATCCCCGCGTTCAGCACTCCCAGCCGGTGCCGCGGGGGCAGTGCGGCGATCCGGTCGGCGAGCCGGTCGGGCCAGCGGCTGTTGCTGTCGGGGGTGGTGCCCACCCCGTCGGTCAGGCTGTCCCCGAGCGCCACGAGGCTGCCCGCCGCGCGGGCGGTGCGCACGTCCACCCCGGTGACGTAGTACCAGGAGCGGACCGTCGAGGTGTAGGCGGCGCCGCCCACGTCGGCGGCGTGGTCGGCTCCGTGCGCGAGGAAGTTGGTCTGCTTGGCGATCCGGTGGTAGGTCGCCGGGCCGTCGTCCAGCGGTGTGTACACCGTGACCAGCAGGTCGGAGCCGCCGGGCACGTCGAGCCGCACCGGGTCGCTGACGATCTCCCGCCCGGCCGGCACCACGGCCGTGGGCCTGCCGCCGAAGAGGACCCGCCGCATGGTGCCGGGCACCGCGTCCGGGCGGGGGAAATAGCCCTGCTCCTGGAGCGCGACCGTGACCGAGCCCAGGTGGAGCGGGCGGACGCCGAGCCGGTTGGACAGGCGCACCCGGGTCGCCGTGCCGCCGACGCTGGTGTGCACCACGTTGCGGATGGACGCGCCGGGCAGCGGCACGGCGGTCCCGGAGGCGGCGGCCGCCCAGGTCCCGGTCCATTTCTCCTTCGCCGCCCGGCGGTCGGGCGTCACCGCGTGGACGGGCGCCGTGCCCAGCAGTACCAGGAGCAGCGCCACGATGACCCGTACCGCCTTGAGCATGTGTTCCGTCCTCCGCGATGTTCAGTTGGCCGCGCGTCAGCCGATCCTCGACGAAGCCGACCGTTTCACAACGTAACGCGACCGACACGGAGCGTGTCGGTCGCGTCGCGGAGAACCACCCGGACGAGGGGTGGTGACGGAGGTTTAGCGCGGGGTGGGCGGGGTGGCGGCTGGTCCGTTCGGCCGCCGCCACCTCACCCTCCCGGGTGGCCCGGGTTACCGCGTCCGGCCCCGCTTGGCCTCCATCGCGGCCTTGCCCTCGGCGCCGCGGCGCTTCCACTCGCGCCGCATCTCGGCGCGGGCCCGGGCGTCGGTCTTGGCCACGATGTACTGGTTCTCACGGAGCAGCTTGCGGTAGCTCTCGAGCCGCCGCTCGGGCAGCTCGCCGGAGTCGACCGCGGCCAGCACCGCACAGCCGGGTTCGGCGACGTGCGCGCAGTCGTGGAAGCGGCAGTCGGCGGCCAGTTCCTCGATCTCGGCGAACACCTGCCCGACACCGCGCCCCGCGTCCCAGAGGCCGACGCCGCGCAGGCCCGGCGTGTCGATCAGCACGCCGCCGCCGGGCAGCGCGAACAGGTTGCGGGTGGTCGTGGTGTGCCGGCCCTTGCCGTCCACGTCACGTGCCGCCTGCACGACCATGGCGTCCTCGCCGAGCAGCGTGTTGGCGAGGGTGGACTTGCCCGCGCCGGACTGCCCGAGCAGCACGGTCGTGCCGCCGGAGACGGTCGCGGCGAGCACGTCGACGCCCTCGCCGGTCTCGGCGCTGACGGCCAGCACCGGCACTCCGGGCGCCGTCCCCTCCACGTCGCGCACCAGGTATCCGAGCGTCACGGGGTCGGGGACCAGGTCCGCCTTGGTCAGCACCACCACGGGCTGCGCGCCGGACTCCCAGGCCAGGGCCAGGAACCGTTCGACACGCGCGTACTCGAGCTCGACGGCCAGGGACACGGCGACGACCACGTGGTCCACGTTGGCGGCGAGGATCTGCCCCTCGGACCGCTTCGAGGACGTCGAGCGCACGAACGCGGTCCGCCGCGGCAGGTAGTCGCGCACGTAGCGCGGCTGGCTGCCGACCGGGTCGACCGCGGCCCAGTCGCCGGTGCAGATGACCCTCAGCGGGTCGTGCGGGGTGACGAACGCGGTGTCCGCGCGGATCACGCCCTCGGAGGTGACCAGGTCGCACTGCCCGCGGTCGACCCGGATCACGCGCCCGGGCAGCAGCCCCTGCGCGGCGAACGGGGCGAACTCGGACTCCCAGCTCTCGTCCCAGCCGAAGCGGGTGAGCGGGTGCGACGAGATCGAGGAAGGAGAGGAGAGGTTCAAGGGAAACCCTTCGAAGGGCAGCCCCCGGCACCGCGCGTACGTCGACGCGCGAGAAGAGCGAAAGAGGTTGGTCAGCCGGAGGCCACGGAGGTGAACGGAACGAACTGCTGGATGCGGGCAAGGCCCTTCACAGAGACAGCCATCGGTCACACCTCCTGGAGAATCCCGACTCGAACGAACGGCTCGCGTGCGCGGCGCCCACCGGGCGTCGCACGAACAGGGCACAGCTTAGGGTCGCGGGCGAGCGCGCGCCATCGATTATTCGGCTCCTTCCGACGCCCGTGGCCCGTCCTGTCGCCCGGCGTCCGGTTCGGCGCCACCCTGGTCCAGCCGGAACGGCGGGTAGGCGTCCGTCATCAGCGCCACGTAGGCCGCCACCCGCAGCACCCAGCGGTTGCACCCGACGACCAGGTCGAAGAGGCCTTTCGGGTAGCGGCCGGTGAAGGCCTTGGCGACGATCGCGAAGAACGCCAGGACCGTGATCAGCCCGGCCGACCACGTCCACGGGACACCGCCGCCTCCGCCCCCGTCACCGTGGTCACCGCCGCCGCCGTGGTCACCGCCGCCTCCGTAGCCGCCGCCGGCCAGGAAGCCCACCACGACGTAGTGCGGGATCGCCAGGAGCCACCACTTGACCAGCACCAGCCCGCGCGAGAGACGACCGGGGCGGGCGATGTGCAGTCGCGCCGGGTAGTCGGGCTCCTCGCCCAGGCTGAAGGGCGGATAGCGGTCGGTCCCGAAGGCGCCGGCCGAGTAGTAGTGCACCCGCCAGCTCCACCGCAGGACACCGGCGTTGAACTCGAACAGTGGCCGCGGGTAGTGGGCGGTGAACAGGATCGCGAAGAAGGCGACCACGCTCACCACCAGGAAGGCGATCCACAGGACGAGCAGCACCACGTAGTGCGGGACCAGCAGGAGCCATTTCACCAGCCACAGCCAACGGGACAGCCCCGCGTCCAGCTCCGCCTCCACCCGCACCGGGCGGGTGGAGGCGGCCGTCGTCGGCGCGTCCATACGGATCAGCTCCCAGCGGTTCGGGTCCTGCCGGTTCGGCTTCCTGCGCCATCAGGATGCAGGCCGTCACCCGTCGTCGCCCGGCGAGACGTTCCGACGGGTGGCGGGGGCGGCGCCGGACGGCGGTGGACGCGCGGGCGCGGTCTTCCGCCGGCGGTGCGGCCTCACGGCTCGACGACGAAGATGTCGTCGACCGGGCGGCGTCGCGTCACCGCCCCGGTGGGGCCGTACCCCAGGCGCAGGATCATCTGCACGGCTCCGTGGCCCTGGACCGGGTCGCGCAGCAGCCAGCGCAGCGACCGGCGCTCCAGCGGCTGGGTGGTCAGACCGGTCGCCACCTGGATGGTGGTGGCGGCGAGCAGGACGCGTTCCAGCGCTTGGCCGGCGAGCACCCAGGCCGGAGGGTCGTCGTCGGCCGTGGAGAGGACGGCCAGCTGCGGACGGCGTTCGAAGCGGACGCGGGCCTGCTCCCGGCCGATGCCGTGTCCGAAGTCGCGGCTGTACCATGCCGAGTCGCTGCTCCGCGGGCCGACCGCGGACCAGGGCACGCCGTCGGTGGCCATCTCCGGGGCCGTGCCGACACGCAGCCAGCGGGTCTCGTCGGGGTCGCCGGCGTCTTCGGCGTGGTGCTCGGCCTCCGCGATGAGGTCGACCAGGAAGCGGACGTGCCAGCCCCCCGGGAACAGCAGCCGCGCTCCCTCGGCCTCGGCCTCACGGATAAGGAGCTGCCGGACCTCGTCGGGCAGGGGGTGTTCGTCGAAGGGGAACCGGCTGGTGTGGCGGCGGGACAGCGCCGGGTACAGGCTCGCCAGCGCTCCGGTGGCCGCCGCCGTGCCCTCCGTGCCGGGGCGTATGCGGGCCACGAGCCAGGGGTCCTCCGCCTCGGGCAGCAGGGAGGTGTGCAGGACCAGACCGCTGTGGGCGGCGGCCACCCGCAGGTTGAAGAGCGCGGCACCACAGCTGATGAACTGGGCCCGGTGGTCGGGGTCCGCGTGGGGCATGCCGCGGGCCGGGTCCGCCCTGAGGTCCAGCGTTCCGGTGCCGCGGTGGTGGACGAAGCGCCAGGGCTGGGCGTTGTGCATGGACGGGGCGGTCGCGGCCTCGCGGACGAGGTCGCGAACCGTCGGCAGGGAAAGATGAGACGTCGACATGGCTTCCCTCCTCGCTGCCAGCGTTACTCCACCTGGCCCGCGGCGCCACACCGGGCGGGGCCGGCCCGGTAGGGCGCGAGGAGATCCGTCCCTTCGGGACCGCTGCGACCTCCGCCGTGAACGCCGGGTCGCGCACCGCCCGGGCCGTCCGTCGCCGCTCCGGTTGCGGCACCCTCCGCATGTGGAACGCTGGTGTCGTGGACACGCTCCGACGCGCACCGGCTTCGGGGGCACCGCCGCGGTTCGACACCGTCCGGCGGTAGCGGCGCGAGGCCCACGTCCCGGGGCGCGGCCGCTCGGACACCCGCGGCCGACGGCCGGACCGGGTCGGCGCCGCGCCGGGCCTGGTGCGGTGCGCGGACGTACCCCGGGCAGGGAGAGGCGTCATGAACGACAGGACGGAACGACCTGAGATCGTCGTCGGGATCGACCCGGACGTCGACTTCGAGGGGACGGGCCTGCTCCCCGTGCACTGGGCCGTGGAGGAGGCGGAGCGACGCGGGACCGGCCTGCGGCTGGTGGTCGCCGTGCCGCCCCCGCACGACACCCAGCACGTCGACGACAGCGCCCGCTTCCAGACGCAGGCGATCGCGGGCCGCAACGCCCTGGACGGCGCGGCGGACCGGGTGCGCGAGCACGGCCCGGGGATCCAGGTGGCCACGGCATTGCTCGAAGGACAACCGGCCCAGGTCATGGCGAGTCTCTCCGCCCGGGCCGCGATGGTGGTGCTGGGCTCCCGCCACCTCAGCCGGACGGAGGAGTTCCTGAGCGCCGGCTCGCTCGTGGTCCCGGTCACCGCACAGGCCCGGTGCCCGGTGGCGGTGGTCGGCGGCGCCGAGCACGACTCCCAGGCGGTGCCCTACCTGGTGGTGGGCGTCGACGGGAGCGAGGCGTCCCGGGCCGCACTGGCCTTCGCCGCCGAGGAGGCGCACCTGCGGGGCTGCGCCCTGCGCACGGTGGCGGTCTGGCAGCCACCGGTCTTCACCAGGCGCCCCGACCCGGCCGCACTCCACACCGCCGAGTCCGAGTTGCTCCAGGAGCTGACCGCGCCCGTGACCGAGCGGTATCCCGACGTGCCGCTGACGCACGACGTGGCCTCGGGCTCACCGGTCGAAGTGCTGGCCGAGGCCGCGGAGCACGCGCTCGCGGTGGTCGTCGGCCGCCGGGGCCGTGGCGGCTATTCCGGCATGCGGGTGGGCTCGGTGGTGCACGGACTCCTGCACCGGGCCCACTGCCCGGTCGTCACGGTGCCCGAGCCGTGACCGTGCGGACCCGGCGGACGAGGCGACGACCGCGGAGGGAACCGCCTCAGCAGGCGTCGTACTTCCAGTCACCCCGTTCCTTCAGCCACGGCTGGTCGTGACCGAAGTCAGGGACGCCCTCGACCTCGTACTCCACGAACACCCGGTCGTCCCGCTCGACCGCCGGGTCCTCGCGCACCTTCACGCCGGTGGCCTGCCGTGGCCCGTACTTCTCGGCCATCCGCGCCACCGCGGCCTCGTACGCGGGGCCGCCGTGCTCGGCGGCCTGTCCCCCCGTGCCGTCCTTGCCCACCTCGTGGGCACCGGCGCCGTCGTGCTCGTCCTCACCCTCCGCCTGGTGCTGCGCCTCGTCGCCGACCACGTACCGGCAGCGGGCCGAGAGCATCCCGAACGCGGTCGCCGGGTCACCGCCGAAATAGGCGGCCGTGTACTTCTCCACCGCCCCGGTCAGCGCGGCGTCCGCCTTCTTCAGCGGCAGCCCTTCCTCCGCGGCACCGCTCGACGCACCGTCGCGCGAGGAGCCGTCGGCCGAACAACCGGTGAGGGCGAGGAGGGCGGCAGCCGCACTCGCCGACAACATGACGCGGATACGCATGGGCTTCTTCTCCATGGCAGGTTCATGGCAGACGGGACGAAAGATCCGGAGTGCATGCTGCCACAGGGAACGCCCGGCCACAGCAGGACGGATTCCGCACAAATCCCGCTTGCCCGGGGAGAGTTCCGTTCCAGGCCGCCGCTCCCGAGGACCGGGGGCGGACATGCGCCAGTCCCCTGGCGCCCTCGGCGCGCCGAGGGCGTTCCGCTCACGGGAAGCGGGGATCGTGGGCGGAAGACTCGGACCGGGGGACGCGTCGGCGCGCGGGCGGCGATGAGTTCCGCCGGCCGCAGGAGTCCCCCACCGTCGTGTCACCGCACAAGGAGGATCACGTGGCCCAGCTGCTGAGAGTGCAGAACTTCACCGTCTCGAGCGACGGCATCGGCGCCGGGGAGGACCAGACGCTGGAGAGACCGTTCGGTCACGTCGATCCCGTACGGCTGCACAACTGGGCCTTCGCCACCGCGAGCTGGCCCGGGCGCACCGACGGGGGAGGGAGCCGGGGGATCGACGACTACTTCACGCGGGACTTCACCCACAACATCGGCGCCGAGATCATGGGCCGCAACAAGTTCGGTCCGCAGCGCGGCCCGTGGGAGGACCACGAGTGGCAGGGCTGGTGGGGCGACGAGCCTCCGTTCCGCACCCCCGTGTTCGTCATGACGCATTACTCGCGCCCGTCCTTCACCCTGTCCGACACCACGTTCCACTTCGTCGAGGGCGACCCGGCCACGGTGCTGGCGCGGGCGCGGGAGGCGGCGCGGGGCAAGGACGTGCGACTCGGCGGAGGTGTGAGCACGGTCCGGCAGTTCCTGGACGCCGATCTCGTCGACACCCTGCACGTGGCGGTCGCGCCGGTGGAGTACGGCACCGGACTGCGCCTGTGGGAATCCCCCGACGAGCTGCTCGACCGCTTCCACCTGGAGGTCGTGCCGAGCCCGAGCGGAGTGACGCACCACCTGTTCTGGCGGCGGTGACCCGCACCCGACGAAGACCCGAACCCGCCCGGCACGAACGCGGCGCGGCACGGCGGAGGCCCGGACCCATGCTCGACGGGTCCGGGCCTCCAGGGCGCGTGGTGGCCGGTCAGACCGTGGCGACGGTGGCGCCGCCGTCCGCCTCGCCGTCCGGCGGAGGCTGCTCGTCCGACTCGGTCAACTGCTCGCGGACGTAGTTCCACACCACCGCGATCAGCGCGGCCGCCGGGACGGCGAGGAGGCTGCCGACGATGCCGGCCAGGTTGCCGCCCAGGGTGACCGCGAGCAGGATGACCGCGGCGTGCAGCCCGAGGCCCCGGCTCTGGATCATGGGCTGGAAGACGTTGCCCTCCAGCTGCTGCACGCCGACGATGATCGCCAGGACGATCAGCGCGTCGGTGAGTCCGTTGGAGACCAGGGCGATGAGGACCGCGACGAAGCCGGCGAACAGGGCGCCGATCACCGGCACGAAGGCGGACACGAAGGTCAGCACCGACAGGGGCAGCACGAGCGGGATGTCGAGGAGCCACAGGCCGATACCGATGAGCACCGCGTCGATCAGGCCGACGAGGGCCTGCGAGCGGATGAAGGCGCCGAGGGTGTTCCAGCCGCGCTCCGCGACGGCGGGCACGTGGACGGCGTACTTGCCGGGCAGCTGGCGGCCGAGCCAGGGCAGGAACCGCGGGCCGTCCTTCAGGAAGAAGAACATCAGGAAGACGGCGAGGACGGCGGTGACGACACCGTTGATCACCGTCCCGACACCGGTGACCACGGCGGAGACCGTGGCGCCCGCGCTGTTCTGCAGGCGCTCGACCGCGGAGTCGAGTGCCTTGCTGATCTCCGCGTCGTCGATGTTCAGCGGCGGTCCCGCGGCCCATTCCCGCAGGTGCTTGATGCCGTCCACCACCCCGTCGACCAGTTCCCCGGACTGGGAGGACACCGGGACGGCGATCAGGGCCACCACACCCGCCGCTATCACCAGGGCCAGCACGGTCACCACCGAGGCCGCGAGGGTGGCGGGCCAGCCGCGCTCCCGCAGGAAGCGGGTGACGGGCCAGGTGAGCGTCGTGAGGAACAGGGCGACGACGAGGGGCCACAGCACCGGCCACATGCGGCCCAGGAGCCACAGGGCGGCGACAGCCGTCAGCAGGAGCAGCAGCAGCTCGGCGGAGGTGCGCGCCGAGGAACGGAGCGCGGCGCGGGTTCGTATGGCACTCAACCTGTCAGGCATGGGGTCACTCTAGAGGCAGCCCCAAGTGGTGTCGGTGAGGCTTCAGTTACGGGTCGCAGGGCGGCCCCGGGTCACCGTGGGCCGCGGTCGCGCAGGGCGGCGTCCAGGCGGCGGAGGAGTTCGCCGGTGCGGCCTCCGCCGGGCGGGGCGGCCGGGTAGCGCCCGAGCACGTCGACCAGGGGCCCGGTGGCGTGCCCCGCGGCCCGCCGCAGGTGGTCCTCGCCGACGGCGCGGTCGTCCCCGGCGGCCAGTTCGGCGGCGCGGGCCGCGTGCGCGGCCGAGCCCAGGATGTGTTTGACCTGCGTGGCCTTGGCCAACGGGTGCAGGTAGGCGGCGCCCGCCGCGGCCATGGCGGCGCGGGCAGCCTCGCGGGCCGCCGCGTCCTCGGTCGCCTGGGCCGCCTTGAGCGCCGCCCAGGCCGCGTCGCGCAGCGCCTTGCCGCGCTCACCGCCCCGGGCGAACTCCCGAGCGGTGTCCAGGGCCCGACGGGGGCGCGGGTCGTCGGGCCGGTCCGCCTCGAACACGGCGAGCACCGTCCGCGCACAGGTCGCGGCGAAGGCGGTGACCTCGCGCAGGTCCTGCCGGCTGAGCGGAACCGGCTCCGGTCCGGCCTCAGACACGCGCGAAGGCCTCCCTGGTCACGTCCCGCTCGAAGGTGGCCGCGTGGTACCCGTAGGTGCGGATCTCCGGCACCCTGATCACTATGCAGAAACGATCCACCGACTCCAGGGCGCGCGCCACCTCGGCGTACCTGCGCCTCAGGTGGTGAACGGCCGCCCGGTTGGCCAGCGCACTCTGGCCGCAGACGAGGAGGACCGGCCGGCTCGCCTCCGGCGGCGTGAACTTGGCGACCAGCGCGTACTCCTGGACGTTCTTGTGGAAGAGGTACCGGTGCTCGCCGACGACGAGGGCCACGGATTCGGGGTGACCCTCGCGGTACGGGAGCACGCGGACGCCGGGGAGGTGCGCCGCCAGGTGTCCCCCGGTGCGGACGTTGGCCTCCCCGAGCGGGCCGCCGACGCAGAACTCGGTCCGGTCGTCGTTGCTGCCCCGGAACGTGTTGCTGGACTCCGTCACCACGTCGCTGCCGAGCTGACCCGCCAGGGCGGCGATCTCCGCGACGACGTCGACGTCCTTGCGGTGGGTGGCGTCGGGCAGGCCGTGCTTGTTGCCGACGACGACCAGGCACGGCTCACCCGGCACGACCCCGAAGAACGCGGCCTTGCGCCGTAGCGTCCGGGAGCGCTTGCCGCGCTCCCAGAGCCAGCCGCAGCCGCCTCCGATGAGGCTGGTCACCAGGCCGATCAGAACGTTGCCGATTACGGAAGAGATCGCTGCCCCCCGGGTCCTGGCGGGGCCGGCGCGCCCCGTCCGTCGGGGTGTTTCTACCACCCGCCGGCCGGGGACGGCCGCCGGTTGCCGGTGCCGGGTGCCAGGTGCCGGGCATCCCCGCCAGCGGAGGACGGGTCCGCCCCCGGAACCGGGGGCGGACCCGCGCGACGGGCAGGACCCGCCGTCAGCCGACCTCCGTCACCGTTCCCGCGGCGACGGTCCGGCCACCCTCCCGGACGGCGAAGCCCAGACCGGGCTCCAGCGGGACGGCGGAGCCGAGCTCGACCGTCATGTCGACGCTCTCCCCGGGCCGCGCCGTGCCCGCCTCCCCGAGGTCGACGTCGCCCACCACGTCCGCGGTGCGGATGTAGAACTGCGGGCGGTAGCCGGTGGACACCGGGGTGCGGCGTCCGCCCTCGCGGGCCGACAGGACGCGGACCCGCGCGGTGAAGCGGCGGCTCGGCGTGACGCTGCCCGGCGCGGCGACCACGTGGCCGCGGCGCACCGCGTCCCGGGCCACCCCGCGCAGCAGCAGGGCGACGTTGTCGCCGGCCTGGGCCGACTCCATCGGCCGGCCGAAGGTCTCGAGCCCGGTGACCACCGACTCCAGCCCCGCGCCCAGCACTTCCACGCGGTCGCCCATGCGGACCGTGCCGCGCTCGACCGCGCCGGTGACGACCGTGCCCCGCCCGGTGATGGTCAGGACGTTCTCCACGGGCAGCAGGAACGGCGCCTCCAGGTGCCGCTCGGGCATCGGCACGTAGGTGTCGACGGCGTCGAGCAGCTCCTCGACGGCGGCGACCCACCGCGGGTCGCCCTCCAAGGCCTTCAGCCCCGAGACCCGTACGACGGGCGCCTCCTCGCCCGGGTATCCGTGCGCGGCCAGCAGTTCGCGGACCTCGAGCTCGACCAGGTCGGTGAGCTCCGGGTCGCCGGCGTCGGCCTTGTTCAGCGCGACGACGATGTGCTCGACGCCCACCTGCCGCGCCAGCAGCACGTGTTCGGCGGTCTGCGGCATCACCCCGTCGAGCGCGGACACCACCAGCACCGCGCCGTCGAGCTGGGCGGCGCCGGTGACCATGTTCTTGACGTAGTCGGCGTGCCCCGGCATGTCGACGTGCGCGTAGTGCCGGGTGCCGGTCTCGTACTCGACGTGCGCGATGTTGATGGTGATGCCGCGCGCGGCCTCCTCCGGGGCCCGGTCGATGCGGTCGAACGGGACGTAGCGGGAGGCCCCGCGGTCGGCGAGCACCTTGGTGATCGCGGCGGTCAGGGTGGTCTTGCCGTGGTCGACGTGACCCATGGTGCCGATGTTGAGATGCGGCTTGGTGCGGACGAATGCCGTCTTGGGCATGGCTGTTCCTCGCGATGCGACGCGTGGTGTCCGGCCCTTCCCTCGACAGGGAGCGGCCGGCGGGGACCCCGGAGGCGGTTCTCCGACCCTCCCCCTACGGGGTCCGCCGGAAGTTCTGTCCGGGGAGGGTCACCTTCGGGCGCCGTCGGCGGCGGCGCCGACCGCTGCGCCTGCCGCGAGGAATGCGGCGGCAGCCTTCGGAGCATCCGCGACCGCGGATGCTGCGACGAGGGCGAAGGCGTGCCGGAACATGTCCGAGAGCATGGCGGACGGGCGACGGGCCCGTCGAATGGTTTTCGCGGGCCTTCCAGACGTGCCGGGCCCCTCGTCCCCACGGCCGCCTCGCGCGGCGACGGCATCGTCGTCCCTGCCCCGTCGAGGGCGCCCTCCGCGCCGACTGCCGTTGCGGGCGCGGCGGTCGGCGGGCACCGCCCGGTTATTGGGGTGCCGCTCCCCCACCGGTGGTGCAGACTCGCGCGCATGGCGGAGACGGCGGCGTTCAGGGACGCGGTGGAGCACTGGGCGGCCGGCGGGTCCGCCGGGCGGGCGGGTGAACTGGCGGCGCGGCTCGGGCTGCGGACGGTGGTGCTGCTGGAGGGCCCGAGCGACCTCGCGGCCGTCGACGCGCTGGCCGCCCGGCACGGCCGGGACCTCGGGGCGGAGGGCGTGTGCGTCGTGACGATGAACGGCGCGATGAACGTGGGCCGCTTCGCCCGGGTCCTCGGGCCGCCCGGCCTCGGCCTGCGGCTCACCGGTCTCTGCGACGAGCGTGAGCGGGGGTACTTCGACCGCGCGCTGGAGCGGGCCGGGGCGCCCGCGCGGGACGTCTTCGTGTGCGTGGCGGACCTGGAGGACGAGTTCATCCGCGCCCTGGGCACGGAACGGGTCGAGGCCCAGGTCGCCGCCGAGGGCGACCTGCGTGCCTGGCAGATCTTCCTGGGCCAGCCCGCGCAGCAGGGCCGCCCTCGCGAGCGGCAGTTGCGGCGCTTCCTGGGCACCAAGAAGGGCCGCAAGATCCACTACGGTCGTGCGCTGGCCCAGGCACTCGGTCCCGGCGAGCTGCCCGCCCCGCTCGACGCCCTCTTCGCCGCCCTGTGACCCCGCAATCCCCTCCGAAGGAGACCGCCGACATGCCCTCGTACCTGCACGCGCTCACGTTCGACGCACTCGACCCCGCACGCCTCACGCGTTTCTGGGCGGGCCTGCTGGAACAGGAGACTGGTGACGACTTCACCGTCCTGCCGGCGCGCGACACCGGGTTCCTGCTCCGCTTCGTCGCGACGGACGAGCCCAAGTCGGTGCAGAACCGGCTGCACTTCGACCTGACCAGCGCCTCCGAGGACGATCAGAGGGCGACGGTGGCCAGGGCGCTGGAGCTCGGCGGCCACCACGCTGACATCGGCCAGACCGGGGAGGAGGGGCACGTGGTGCTCGCCGACCCGGAGGGCAACGAGTTCTGCGTCATCGAACCTGGCAACAACTTCCTCGCCGGGTGCGGCTTCGTCGGCGCGCTCCCCTGCGACGGCACGCAGGCGGTGGGGTACTTCTGGAGCCGGGCACTGGGGTGGCCGCTGGTCTGGGACCAGGACGAGGAGACGGCGATCCAGTCCCCCGCCGGCGGCACGAAGATCACCTGGGGAGGCCCGCCGCTGATGCCGCGGGGCGGGGACCGGGACCGGATCCGCTTCGACCTCGCCGTCCCGGCCGGCGAGGACCTGCGGGCGGAGGTCGACCGGCTGGTCTCGCTGGGCGCGAAGCACCTCGACGGCGACGGACACGACGGCGGCCGGGTGACCCTCGCCGACCCCGACGGCAACGAGTTCGCGGTGCACCTGGCCCGCTAGCCTGGCTCCGGTTCAGATCGTGACGACGGACGGATACGCATGACGGACATCGTGAAGGCTGCGGCGCGCAAGGTCTTCGAGCGCTACGACCTCGACGGGGACGGTCAGGTCACCGCGGAGGAGTACCGGCAGGTCGTCTCCGAGCTCGAGGGCTCGGAGATCACCGCGGAGCAGGCGCGCGCCCTGATCGACTCGCTCGACACGGACGGCGACCGCCAGATGTCCTTCGAGGAGTTCTGGGCGGGCATGAACGCCTGACCGTGCGCCGGTGCGTGCACGAGGGGCCCGGCGCGGGTGATGCGCCGGGCCCCGGTCGTGTCGGCACGGATCAGAGGTGGCGGCCCGGGGTCACCGTGAAGGTGGCGGGACCGGCCGGGAGGGTGACCGTGTACTGGCGGAGGTAGGTGTCCAGGAAGGGCGAGCGCGCCCCCTGGGTGGGCACGTCGTCGGCCGGGTCGTCGAGAGCGAGCCGCAACTGCGCCCCGGTGACCCGGATCGTCTCGCCCGAGGGCGTGTCGCGCCAGGAGCCGGTCTGCACGGAGCCGATCTCCACGGCGAGGACATGGCCCGAAGCCAGCGTCCAGTCCGTCGACTTGAGGTCGACGGAGAGCCGTCCGGTCTCCACCAGGGAGACCTGCTCGTCGAACATGACCGCGCTGCCGTCGGGGGCGACGTCGTACAGCTTGAGCATGACGTTGCCCTCGCCGCGGGCGGTTAGCCGGATCTGCGGCGTGCCGGTGACGCGGACCGGCCGCCGGACCGGCTTCGACCGGACGAAGAAGCTGGAGCCGACGTCCCCGGCCTTCTGCCGCTCGACGATGCCCTTCGCCAGTCCCTCGGGCGCGGGCGCCTCCACGGCCGGAGCGTTCTCCATGTCCCACGTGCCCGAGGGGGGTTGGGGCGTCCTGGCCGCGCTCTCCTCACCGGCGGCGGCCAGGTCGGCGCGGGCGGACGCGCCGCCGTCGTCGACGTAGGAACCGCCGCCCAGCGGCAGCGTCACCGACCGCTCCACCACGGGCCAGGTGCGCTGGGCCCGCCAGGCGCCGGTGTTGTCCTCGACGGAGTAGGCCGGGTACCGCACCGTGGGCCGGACGCCCTTCAGGTACTGGTCGTAGAAGGACAGCGTCTCCTCGTACCAGCCCTCGCGTCCCATGGCGAGCCGGCCGTCGCCGACCCGGTCGCCGCCGCGCACGTGGTCCCACTGGCCGAGCCAGCCGCGTTCGGGGCCGCGGTGGTTGTCAAGGTACTCCTCCATCTCCTCGGGCTTGGTGTTGTTCTCAACGAAGCCCTGGGTGACGAAGAGCGGGGTGTCGCTGCCCGCGGCCATCCTCGCGAGATCGCGCGCCTTCCAGTGCTCGCTCTCCTGGTCGGCGATGCGGTATCCGGCGGTGTTCTGCTCGACGCACTCCGGGTGCGACTGCTCCCAGCGGGCGTTGGCCTGGTAGCGGGCGTCGTCGTCCGCCATCGGCGGGAAGGTCGCGATGCCGTTGTAGGCGTTGGCGGTGCCGGTCACGTTGGGGCGGGGCACGCCGTTGGAGTAGATGTACTGGTACATGTCCCACACGGGCTCCTGGGCGACGACCGCCTTCAGGGCCCGCTGGTCGAGGTTGTTGCCGATCAGGCCGGTGACGGCGTCGTAGGACTTGCCGTACATCCCCACCGCGCCGGTGGACCACGACTGCCGGGCCGCCCAGTCGATCGCGGCCTTCACGTCGGCCTGTTCCCCGGGTCCCGCCCAGTCGAGGCAGCCGGTGGAGCCGCCGAAGCCCCGCAGGTCCACCATGACGAAGGCGTAGCCGTTGCCGAAGACGTCGGCGCCCTCGAGGAAGTCGTTGAACCGGGGGGACGGCCCGGTGTGGGTGAAGCCCTCGGGGCCGGTCTGGCCGGCGTGCGAGAAGTAGGGACCGACGGAGAGGATGACGGGCACCTTCTCGCCGGGGTCGAGCCCTTCCGGCAGCAGAACGTCGGCGTGCAGCTCGGTGCCGGAGTCGTCGGCGGACGGGAAGTAGTGCTGGGTCCAGACGGAACCCTCGGGGACACGGTCGTTCTCCTGGTGGCCGACCGGGCCGGTGGCGGTGGCCACGGCTCCGGTTCCCTCCGCCGTTCCCGCGGGTGCCGCGGTCGCGGGGCCGGTGACGGTGCCGGTCAGCGCGAGTGTGCCGACCAGTGCGGACGCGGCCCAGGCGGTCGCGCGACGTGCTCTCACATGCTCCTCCATGGATGGGTGCGAAGCAGTGCCGGTGGTGCGGTCGAGCTGGGCCGAGGCCCATGGCGCGGGAGCCTATGATCGTTCGGACGTCAGTTCAACGGGGCGGCGGGGGAAGGCTCTTGACCTTCGGGCATCAAGGCCGGCCGGTCCCACCGCGCTTCCGGCTTCCGGCGGCGTCGGCCTCGGCCCCGGTGGCGGGGACGGAATCCAGCCACTCCAGGAGCCGGCTCCCCTCACGGGTCATCACGTCCGGATCGCGCAGGGCGTTGGCCATGAGGGACATGCCCTGGTACGCGGAGACCAGGGTCAGTGCGAGGTCGTCCGGGCCGTGCGCCCCCATGGCGCGGAACTGCCGCCCGGTCCACTCCAGCAGACGCCGCATCACCGCGCCGGCCTCGCCGCCGAGCGTCCCGTCGGAGCGCTTGCCGAGTTCGACGGCCAGGGTGCCGGTGGGGCAGCCGTGGAGGGCGGCCACCTCGCGCTGCTCGATCCACGCCTCGACCAGCCCTTTGAGCCGGTCGCGCGGGTCCTCCAACAGCTCGAGTTGTGCGGTGAGTTCGTCCAGGTACGCGCTGTGTTCGGACAGGGCGGCGAGGACCAGTTCATCCTTTGTTTTGAAGTAGTAGTAGACGTTCCCCACCGGCACGTCGGCCGCCCGCGCGATGTCGGCGAGGGTGGTCCGCTCGACACCCTGCCGGTGCAGGATCCGGGCCGCCTCGGTCGTCAGCCGACGGCGTTTGTCTGCGGCCCGCGCCTTGGGCGATTTCGAGTCAGTCACCCAACTGACTATAGAGGGACGTCGGTTGACCCGTGTAGCGTCCCCGGCATCGGAGTCAGTCAGCCGACTCACTCACTGACGAAGGGTTCCCCATGATCGTGGTGACAGGCGCCACCGGCAACATCGGGCGCACGCTGGTTCCGCTGCTCGCCGAGGCGGGCGGGGAGGTCGTCGCCGTCTCGCGGCGGCCGCGGCCCGAGGGGCTGCCCGACGGTGTCCGGCACGTGCGGGCGGACGTCGGTGACAGCGCGGGCATGCGTCCCGTTCTCGAGGGCGCGGACGCCTTCTTCGTCCTGCTGGGAGGCGAACTGAACGTCTCCGGCGAGAGCCCGGCGGCGCTGCTGGAGGCGGCGGTGGACGCGGGGGTGAAGCGGGTCGTCCTGCTCTCCTCGCAGAGCGTCGCCACCCGCCCCGACTCCCTCTCGCCCGCCCGGCTGCGCGCGTTCGAGGAGGCGGTCCGCGCGGCGGGCGTGGACCACACCGTCCTGCGGCCGGGCGGGTTCGCCTCCAACGCCTTCGCCTGGGCCGGGACGGTCCGCACCGAGCGGACGGTGTACGCCCCGTTCGGCGACGTGGCCCTGCCGGTCGTCGACCCGGCCGACATCGCCGCGGTGGCGGCGGCCGCCCTGCTGGAGGAGGGGCACGCGGGGCGCGTGTACACCCTCACCGGGCCGCGGGCCGTCAGCCCGCGGGAGCAGGCGGCGGCCCTCGGCGAGGCCCTGGGCGAGGAGGTCCGGTTCGTCGAACTCTCGCGGGAGCAGGCGCACGCCGGGATGGCACGGTTCATGCCCGAGGACGCGGTCACCGGCACGCTGGACATCCTGGGCGCCCCGGTTCCGGAGGAACGGACGGCCGGCCCGGACGTGGAGCGGGTCCTGCACCGCCCGGCCAGGACCTTCGCGGACTGGGCCGCACGCAACGTGGAGGCCTTCCGATAGGACCCGCCCGCGCCCGGGGCGGGAACGGTCACCTCACCCCTGCGGTCGCATCACGCGGCACCCGCGCCGCCCGGCGGTCGCGTCAGGCGCCGACCACTCCCGCGGCCGACGCGATCTCCGCGCGGATCTCCTCGAGCCGGTCGTCGAGGTAGAAGTGGCCGCCCGGGAAGCTGCGCAGCCGGAACGGTCCCGTGGTGTGCAGCGACCAGCGCTCGACCTCGGCGACCTCGACCGCGGGATCGCTCTCCCCCGCCAGTGCGATCACCGGGCAGGCGAGGCGCAGCCCGTCGGGGGCGCGGTAGTGGTTGCTGGCGTGGAAGTCGTTGCGGACGGTCGGCAGGACCAGTTCGAGGAAGGCCGGGTCCTCCGGGATCGGGGCGCCGGTGTCCCCGCGCAGCAGCTCCAGGATGTCGAGCACCTCCCGGTCGCTCTCCAGCGCCGGCAGCTCGCGACGCGTCGTGAGCGACGGGGCCCGCCGGGCGGAGGCCAACAGCGCGCCGACCCTCGCCCCGCCCCTCTCCAGCCGGACCGCGGTCTCGAAGGCCACGGCCGAGCCGAGGCTGTGCCCGAACAGCACCAGGGGGAGGTCGGCCCAGGGCTCGAGCTCGCGGGCGATGTGATCGGCGAGTGCGCCGACGTCCGGGACCAGGGGTTCGGCGATCCGGTCCTGCCGCCCGGGGTACTGGACGGCCAGCGCCTGGACGGCCGGCGCGAGGGCGCGGGAGAGCGGATGGAAGTAGGTGGCGCCGGCGCCGCCGTGCGGGAAGAACACGACGTGCGGCGCGTCCGCCGCCGCGGTGTGGAACCGGCGTATCCAGGCCGTCCTCTGCGGGCGCTCGGTCACTGCCCCGTCCTCCCCTGCCGCTCGGCTGCACACGTGACATCCGATCA
Source organism: Streptomyces sp. NPDC002734 (assembly GCF_040295685.1). Lineage (NCBI taxonomy): Bacteria > Bacillati > Actinomycetota > Actinomycetes > Kitasatosporales > Streptomycetaceae > Streptomyces > Streptomyces sp. NPDC002734. The sequence goes on along the minus strand of NZ_JBEOVU010000029.1, from coordinate 45,119 downwards.
TCGCACCGCCCACTCGACCGCCGATGAGCCACCCCACCCGCCCCTGACCTGGGACTTCGCCGCCCCACGCCGATCGAAGGGATTTACCTCACATCGAGGGGAATGTTCCGGTTCGCACCAAATGTTGTGACAGGTGCGAAGGGAGAGCATCCATGACCACGACCACGGCAGCACCCGGCACCGCGACCACCGACGCCCCGACCGGCGACGGACCCGTCGACGCACGCGAGGGCGGTCGCGCCTGGCGCGGCTTCGCGGGCACGAGCTGGCGGGACCGGGTGGACGTGCGCGGCTTCATCCAGGCGAACTACGCCCCGTACGAGGGCGACGCCTCGTTCCTGTCCGGCCCCACCAGCCGGACCCGCGCGGTCATGGAACGCCTGAACGGACTGCTCGCCGAGGAGCGCCGCCGCGGGATCCTCGACGTGGACGCCGCCACCCCCTCCACCATCACCTCGCACGCCCCCGGCTACCTGGACCGCGACCGCGAGCTGATCGTCGGTCTGCAGACCGACGCCCCGCTGAAGCGGGCGATCATGCCCAACGGCGGCCTGCGCATGGTGGAGAACGGGCTCAAGGCCTACGGCTACGAGCCCGACCCGCGGGTCTCCGAGATCTTCGGCACGTACCGCAAGACCCACAACGACGGCGTCTTCGACGCCTACACCCCCGCCATGCGGGCGGCGCGTCGCGCCCACGTCATCACCGGCCTCCCGGACGCCTACGGCCGCGGCCGGATCATCGGCGACTACCGCCGCGTCGCCCTCTACGGCACCGCCCGCCTGATCGAGCAGAAGAAGACCGAGCGCGCCCGCCTCGACGCGCTGCCCTCGAGCGAGCACGTGATCCGCGACCGCGAGGAGCTCGCCGAGCAGATCAAGGCCCTGCGGGAGCTGACGCAGATGGCCGCGACCTACGGCTGCGACGTCTCCCGCCCCGCCGCCACCGCCCACGAGGCCGTGCAGTGGCTGTACCTGGGCTACCTGGCCGCGGTGAAGGAGCAGAACGGCGCGGCGATGTCGCTGGGCCGCACCTCGACCTTCCTCGACGTCTACCTGGAGCGGGACCTCGCCGAGGGCGTGATCGACGAGTCGCGGGCACAGGAGCTGATCGACGACTTCGTGATCAAGCTCCGCATGGTGCGCTTCCTGCGCACCCCCGAGTACGACGCCCTGTTCTCCGGCGACCCGACCTGGGTGACGGAGTCCATCGGCGGCATCGGCGAGGACGGACGGCCGCTGGTCACCCGCACCTCCTTCCGCTTCCTGCAGACCCTCTACAACCTCGGCCCGGCCCCCGAGCCCAACATGACCGTGCTGTGGTCGGCGGCGCTGCCCGCCGGGTTCAAGGAGTTCTGCGCACGGGTGTCCATCGACACCAGCGCCGTCCAGTACGAGTCCGACGAGCTGCTGCGGACCCACACCGGTGACGACACGGCGATCGCCTGCTGCGTCTCGGCGATGCGCGTCGGGGAGCAGATGCAGTTCTTCGGCGCCCGGGTCAACCTCGCCAAGGCCCTGCTCTACGCGATCAACGGCGGCCGGGGCGAGATGACCGGCGAGCAGGTGGCCCCCGCGGCCGAGCCGCTGAGCGGCGAGTACCTGGACCACGAGGAGCTGCGCGCGGCCTACGACCGGATGCTGGACTGGCTGGCCGGGACGTACGTCGACGCGCTGAACGTCATCCACTACATGCACGACAAGTACGCCTACGAGCGCCTCGAGATGGCGCTGCACGACCACCCCGTGCACCGCTTCATGGCCTGCGGCATCGCCGGCCTCTCGGTCGCCGCCGACAGTCTCTCCGCCGTGAAGCACGGCCGGGTGCGGGTGGTGCGCGACGCGACGGGGCTGGCCGTGGACTACGTGCTCGAGGACGGCGACGGCTACCCGGCGTACGGCAACAACGACGACCGCGCCGACGACATCGCCCGGGAGCTGGTCGAGTCCTTCATGGCCAAGGTGCGCCGACACCCGACCTACCGGGACGCCGAGCACACCCAGTCGGTGCTGACGATCACCTCGAACGTGGTCTACGGCAAGCACACGGGCAACACCCCCGACGGGCGCCGCGCGGGCGAACCGTTCGCGCCCGGCGCCAACCCGATGAACGGGCGGGACCGGCGCGGCGTGGTCGCCTCGGCCCTCTCGGTGGCGAAGCTGCCGTACGAGCAGGCGCGCGACGGCGTCTCGCTCACCACCACCGTGACCCCGGAGGGCCTCGGCCACTGGCCCGAGGAGCGCCCCGGCAACCTGGTCGGCATCCTCGACGGCTACACCGCCGCCGGCGGCTTCCACATGAACGTCAACGTCCTGGACCGGGCCACCCTGAAGGACGCGATGGAGCACCCCGAGAAGTACCCGGAGCTGACCATCCGGGTCTCCGGCTACGCCGTCAACTTCGTGCGGCTCACGCGGGAGCAGCAGCTCGACGTGATCGGCCGCACCTTCCACGGAAGCGTGTGACATGACGACCACCGCCCCTGTCCGCGAGGCGCCCGCCGCCAAGGCCGCCACCACCGGCCGCGTGCACTCCTGGGACCTGTCCCCCGGCGTGGACGGTCCCGGTACCCGGTTCGTGCTGTTCCTCAGCGGCTGCCCACTGCGCTGCCTGTACTGCGCCAACCCCGACACCTGGCGCATGCGGGACGGGCAGGAGCGGACCGTCGACCAGGTCATGGCCGAGATCGACCGCTACCGGGGCTTCATCGCCGCGTCCGGCGGCGGGGTCACCGTCAGCGGCGGCGAGGCGCTGCTGCAGCCGGCGTTCACCGGCGAGCTGCTGCGCCGCTGCAAGGAGGCGGGGCTGCACACCGCGCTGGACACCTCGGGCGCCCTCGGGGCGCGGGCGAGTGAGGAACTGCTGGCCGACACCGATCTGGTGCTGCTGGACATCAAGTCCTTCGACGCCACCCGCTACCGGGAGCTCACCGGTGGGTCCCTCACGCCCACGCTGGAGTTCGCCCGGCGGCTGGACCGGCTGGGGGTCCGCACCCGCATCCGGTACGTACTGGTCCCGGGCTGGACGGACGACGCCGGGGCGATCGACGGCCTGGCCGATTTCCTGTCCCGGCTGAGCTGCGTGGAGCAGGTGGACGTGCTGCCGTTCCACAAGCTCGGGGCGGCCAAGTACGAGGCGATGGGTTTGCCCTTCCCGCTGCGGGACACCCCCTCGCCGGACGCCGAACTCGTGGAGCGGGTCCGCGGGCAGTTCCGGGCCCGGGGGCTGCGCGCCTACTGAGTCCACCGAGCGAACACGGGGCGAATTGGGACCACCGGAGGGTCACAGGCCTCCGACCTTCCGGCGAAGGGTCCGGACGCGGAGCGGCTTTGGGGAGCCGCCGAGCGTCCGGACCTGCACGTTCCATCCCTCGCACACTGCTGCGATCATGGCCTGAAGTCGCCCTCAGACCCGCCCAGGAGGCCCCCGATGTCCCTCGAGACGTCCCTCGACGCGCCCTTCGACGCCGCCGCCGTGCGCGCCGCCTTCCCCGCCCTGCTCGCCTCCGACTGGGCCCGCTTCGACGCCCCCGGCGGCACGCAGACGCCCGCGCCCGTCGTGGAGGCGATCGCCGAGGCGCTCACCCGCCCGCTGGCCAACCGCGGCCGCCTGACCGAGGCGCAGCGCAACGCGGACGACATCGTGGCCGGGGCCCGCCGTGCCATGGGTGACTTCCTCAACACCCCCGCCTCCACCGTGGTGTTCGGCCGCAGCGCCACCCAGCTGGTGTACGACCTGGCCCGCACCCTCGCCAAGGACTGGGGCCCGGGCGACGAGGTGATCGTCACGCGGCTGGACCACGACTCCAACATCCGCCCGTGGGTCCAGGCCGCCGAGGCGGCGGGCGCCACCGTACGGTGGGCCGACTTCGACACGGTCACCGGCGAACTGCGCCCGGAGCACGTCGAGGCCGTGCTCTCGCCGCGCACCCGTCTGGTCGCGGTGACGGCAGCCTCCAACCTCAACGGCGCCCGTCCCGACGTGCCGGCCCTGGCCGCCCTGGCGCACTCCGTGGGCGCGCTGCTGCACGTCGACGCGGTGCACTACGCCGCGCACGTGCCCGTCGATCTGCCCGCCCTCGGCGCGGACACCCTGGTCTGCTCGCCGTACAAGTTCCTCGGCCCGCACCTCGGCGTGCTCACCGGGCGGGCGGAGCTGCTGGAGTCGCTGCACCCCGACAAGCTGCTGCCGTCCAGCGACGCCGTCCCGGAGCGCTTCGAACTGGGCACGCTGCCCTACGAGTTGCTGGCCGGCACCCGGGCCGCGGTGGACTTCTGGGCCTCCCTCGCGCCGGCCGGCGCCGAGGGCACGGACCGTCGTGCGCGGCTGGTCGCCGCCTTCGCCGCGGTGGAGCACCACGAGGACCGGCTGCGGGCCCGCATCGAGGAAGGGCTGGCCGAGCACCCCGGCGTGACCCTGCACTCGCGGGCCGGGCTCCGCACCTCCACGCTGCTGTTCACCGTCGAGGGCGTCGAGGCGGCCGAGGTCTCGCGGCGGCTGGCCGACCACCGGGTGGACGCCCCGGCGAGCTCGTTCTACGCCCTGGAGGCCTCCCGCCACCTGGGGCTCGGCGACGCGGGCGGAGTGCGGGTGGGCCTGGCCCTCTACAACGACGACGCGGACGTCGACCGCCTGCTGGCGGCGCTCCGCACCGTCCTGGGCTGAGCCCCCGGCCGCGCCTCAGCCTTCCGGCTGCGTGAGCCGGAAGGCGGACCCCGATGCGGCGGGCCGCCAGCCGTCCGCCAGTGCGGCCCGGATGCCCGCGGCCACCTGCGAGGGGAGGACCGGCACGGACTCCGAGCAGAACACGTTGTCGGGGCGCAGGTGGCCGGTCGTCACGTACAGCACCGTCCCCGCCGCCCGGGGCGTGCCGGCGGCCTCGACCGCGTAGGTCAGCGGCGCCTCCCCGCAGCACCCCTGACCGCAACTGGCCTGCCGCCGGATCCGCCACCGGTACTCCCGCCCGTCGACGGTGATCCGCCGGGAGCCCTTCCTGTTCAGTGCCATAGGCGGGACCGTACCGGCACGGGTGCACCTCGCGCTGCCCGATCGTCGACGGCAGGGGGCGGGAGGGGCCGTGCTGCGGCGCCCTCCGCGCGGCCTGATCCCGCTCCGCCCGCCCGCACCCCCGGATCCGCCGCGGGTTACAGTGCGCTGCTTGATCACGGACGACCGGAAGGGGCGGGAGATGCGGAGAACGGCGAGCGGGGTGGCGGTGGGCGCCGTGGTGTGGGCGGTGCTGTCGGGGTGCTCCGCCGGGGAGGCGGAGCGGGACCCGGCGGCGGGGCGCGGCGAGGGGCCCTCGGCGTCGGCCCCGGCCGGGGCGAAGGGCGGTTCCGCGGAGGTCGCGAAGAGCGCGGGGACCGTGGGACCGGACGGGTCGGCCTGCGAGCTGCCCGTGGCCTTCGACGTGGCGAAGGGCTGGAAGGCCGAGGCCGTGCAGGGGGCCGAGGCGCTGGGCGAGGACGTGCCGGAGGAGATGGAGGGCCTGGAGGAGTTGTTCCGTCAGGGGCCGGTCGCGGCCGCATGCGAGGTCGACGCCAAGGGCGCCGGGCACATCGGCTTCCTCCGCGTGTGGACGGGCGACCCGTCCGACGACGACGCCACCGCCGTGCTGAAGGAGTTCGTCGCGGCGGAGACCGAGGGCTCCGAGAAGGCCGAGTACGGCACGTTCACGGCCGAGGACGGGCTCGAGGCCGCCACGGTCAGCTACATGACCACCAGCGCGCTGTGGGAGAAGCTGGTACCCCAGCGCGCCCTGGCCGTCGTCACACCCGGCGGACCCGTCGTGCTGCACCTCGGAGGGTCCGACGAGGAGGAGCACAAGGCCATGCTCCCGGCGTACGAGCTGGCCCGCACGACCCTTCGCACCACCTGACCGACTCCGGCACCTCGGGGCGGAACCGCCCGTACCGGCCCGCCGTCCTCCTCCGTGTCCGTCGAGTCGAGTGCAGGGGAGGCACACCACCGTGGCTTGGCAGAACAACACCCCACCGCCACCGCCACCGGTTCCGCCGCAGCGGCCGTCCGCGGGCAGCCGGGCGAAGGGCTGTCTGGGGAGTCTGCTGTCGCTGGGCGTGGTGATCGCGCTCGGGTTCGGGGCCTCGCAGGTCTTCGACGACGACACCTCGGGTCCGTCCGCGTCGCCGTCCGCGTCCTCGTCGTCGTCCGGCGGCGACGTGAAGGCGCGCAACTGGAGCAAGGGCGACTGCGGCGGCCCGGACCCGGAGAAGGGCTCCGCCAGTTACCGGATGATCGACTGCGACGACTCCGGGGCGACCTTCGAGGCGCTGGAGATCATGGACGCCTCCATCATGCCGGAGTCCATCCAGTGCCCGGCGGGCACCGACCTGATCATCGAGGTGTCGATCAGCTACGGCCGCTCGAACTCCGGCGGTGGCATCCCCACGGAGACGGTCTGCGGCCGCAACCTGTCCGGCGACCACCCGGGCGACGCGGGCGCGGGCGGCGGTCAGCTGGTGAAGGGTGACTGCGTGGACGACCGGGCGCAGGAGATCGCCTGCGCGTCCGCGGGGTCGTCGGACCTGAAGGTCCTCGGACTGGTCAAGAAGAAGGCCGAGTGCCCGTCGGGGACGACGGAGCCGATGGAGCTGCTGTTCGCGATCGGCCGGCCGTACGACGTGATCTGCGGCGGCAAGGTCTGATCCCGCCCGCGCGACGGAGGGCCCGGTCCGGGCCGGGCCCTCGCCGGCGGGTCATTGGGAGGACAGGCGCCCCGCCAGCCGTTCATGGATGCGGGCGCTCGCCTCGTTCAGGCCGACCACGGTGACCCGCTTGCCCCGCTGCGCGTACTTGTTCTCGACGGCGTCCAGCGCGGCCACCGAGGACGCGTCCCAGATGTGCGCGGCGGACAGGTCGATGACCACGTCCTCCGGGTCGCCCTGGTAGTCGAACTGCGTCACCAGGTCGTTCGAGGAGGCGAAGAACAGCGCACCGGTCACCCGGTAGACCACCCGCCCCTCCTCGGGCCGGACGGCGGCGGTGACGTCCACCAGGTGCGCGACCCGCCGCGCGAAGACCACCATCGCGGTGATCGAGCCGACCACCACGCCGACCGCCAGGTTGTGGGTGACGACCACGCAGACGACGGTGATCACCATGACCGCGGTCTCCCCCAGCGGCATCCGCCGGAGCGTCCGGGGGGCGACGGAGTGCCAGTCGAACGCGGTGATCGAGACCATGATCATGACCGCGACCAGCGCCGCCATCGGGATCTCGGAGACCACCGGGCCCGCCGCCACGCACAGGATCAGCAGGAAGAGGCCGGCCAGGAAGGTGGACAGCCGGGTGCGGGCGCCGGAGACCTTGACGTTGATCATGGTCTGGCCGATGACCGCGCAGCCGCCCATGCCGCCGAAGAAGCCGGTGACGATGTTGGCGATGCCCTGGCCGACGGCTTCCCGGGTCTTGCCGGAGTGGGTGTCGGTGATGTCGTCGACCAGCTTGGCCGTCATCAGCGACTCCATCAGACCCACCAGCGCCATGGCGAAGGAGTAGGGCGCCACGGTGGTGAGGGTGTCGAGGGTGAACGCCACGTCCGGCAGCCCCGGCACCGGCAGCGCCGACGGCAGCTCGCCGCGGTCGCCGACCGTCGGCACGGCGATCCCGGCCGCCACGGTGATCACGGTGAGGATGACCACGGTGACCAGCGGGGCGGGCACCGCCCTGCTGATGCGGGGGAAGAACACCAGCATGGCCAGACCGGCCGCGAGCAGCACGTACACCGCCCAGGGGACGTCCGTCAGCTCGGGGATCTGCGCGAGGAAGACCAGCATGGCCAGCGAGTTCACGAAGCCGACCATCACCGAGCGCGGCACGAACCGCATCAGCCGGGCGACGCCGAGCAGGCCGAGCGCGATCTGGAAGACGCCCGCCAGGATCACGCCCGCGATCAGGTATCCGAACCCGTGCTCCCGGTTGAGCGGGGCGATGACCAGGGCCACCGCGCCGGTGGCCGCCGAGATCATCGCCCGGCGGCCGCCCACCACCGAGATGGTCACCGCCATCAGGAACGAGGCGAAGAGGCCGACCGCCGGGTCGACGCCCGCGATCACCGAGAAGGAGATCGCCTCGGGGATCAGGGCGAGCCCGACCACCAGGCCGGCCAGCACCTCGGTCCGCCAGACCTTGGGGTCGCGTGTCCAGGCGGGCAGGGCGGGCCAGAGGCGGCGACGCGCGCCGGCCGGGGCCGGCGACGGCGTGAAGGACATACGGGACCGATCCTGAACAGGGGCGCCGGGCGGGCGCTGCGGGGAGGCGGGACGGAGGGTGCGGCGGTCAGCTGCCGTTGTAGCGGCCGGGCCGGTGGTTCATCGCTATGACCATGTTGAGCACGGCCACGCCCGCCAGCGAGGCGAGGACCACCGTCGGTTCCACCAGCGGCAGGGCGCAGAGGATCACCACCGCGTCCAGGGCGAGCTGCACGTACCCGGCCCGCCATCCGTAACGGTCCTGGAGGTGCAGGGCGAGGATGCCGAAGCCGCCGCCGCTGGCGTTGTGGCGGAACACCACGATCATGCCGAGGCCGACGCACAGGCCGCCGAACACCGCGGCGTACCAGGGACTCATCCCGGAGAGGGTGACCAGTTCCTGCTGGACGGGGGTCAGCGCCGAGGTGAGCGCGACCACCGCCAGGGTGCGCAGGGTGAACGACCGGCCCATGCGGCGCACGGCGAAGTAGTAGAAGGGCAGGTTGACCACGAAGAACACCACGCCGAGCGGCAGCCCGCCCGCGTAGCTGATGAGGAAGGACGTGCCGGCGAGACCGCCGGTGACGCCGCCCACCGCGTGCAGGAGGGTGAGCCCCCAGGACATCAGGAAGGCGCCGATCACGTACGCCGCGAGGTTCTCCACCAGGGTGTGCGGAGTGGCCGGGGCGGCGGGGGCCGTGGGCGCGGCCGGGGAGTCGACCGCGGCCTGGGGGTCGGCCGTGGTCGAGAGGGCAGAACTCGACATGACCGAAAAAGTACCACCCATTTTTCGCACGCCTGTTTCCAGGCGATGTCACCCCGTGGTACAGGGCAGCCGCGGGCCGCTCAGGCGGTGACCTCGTACCGGCTGCTGCAGATCGCGGTGTCGCCCTTCACCGCGCACACCCACATGGTGTAGCGGTTGCCCTCGCCGAGGTTGCCGCTCGCCCAGTCCTCGTACGGCGAGTTGTGCCCGGCCGTGCTGGCGACGCGGCCCGTGCTGAGGTGGGCCCGGATGCCCCAGCCGTCGGCGAGGCTGTCGTTCGCCACCAGTGTGTCACCGGGGTAGTCCAGGTAGGGGTCCTGCCACCAGTAGGCGTATCCGGCGTGGCTGCCGTTGTTCTTCACGTCGATCCGCACGTCGCCGTCGGCCATGAAGACGGGGCTGAAGGTGAAGTTGGGCAGGGCGGAGGCCGGGGCCGCGCCGGCGGTCAGGGCCACGCCGGTGAGCAGTCCGGCGGAGGCGAGCAGGGCGAGCGCCCGGCGGCGCCAGGTGCGTATGGTCATGCGAATCCCCCGGTCCGGTTCCGCGCCGGCCGCCGGCGCGGCGGTGCGCCGCGCGGGAACGACCGCCCGGGCACCGGCATCCTGCCCAGCCGCCCCACCGGTCACACCCGGACACGGCGCCGCCCGCGCTCCGGGCCCTCGTGGGGCGCGGTGGCGCGGGCGGCGTCCTGGCACGGACCGTCGCGGTCAGGCCGGCTCGGCCGTCGCGGCGGCGATCTCGTTGTCCACGTAGCTCTCGTCGGCGGGGAGGCTGTCCATGAAGGAGCTCACCGAGAAGACCGCGCGGCCGGGGCCGGGCTGGCCGTAGCCGGGCGGGGAGGACAGGCCGAAGTCGTCCATCGTCTGGCGGTAGGCCTGAAGCAGCCGGATGTGGTACTCCAGCGGCGCCCCGTCGGGGTTGGTCCTGCCCAGCGGCGTGGTCGGCTCCGGGCACCAGGTGGTGAAGCGGGGCGTGATGCCGTTCGACATGAAGAAGCGCAGGCCCTCGGTGGTGGAGGCGATGGCCTCGTCGACCGTCTTGAAGCCGAACGGCTCGGCCATCTCGATGCCGGCCACGAAGTTCGGGATCACGTTGCGCGGGCCGAAGATCTCCGCGGAGTCCAGGATGCGCTTGTGCCACTCGTCGCGGCCGACGTAGCGCTCCTTGCCGGGGCAGTGCAGCTTGAAGAGGTACTCGTCCCACACCTCGTAGTTGGGGTGGTAGATCTTGACGCCGTAGTCCTTGAACCGCTGCACGTCGTCCTTGGGCAGCGCCTGGGCGACGACTTTGCCGATCCAGCGGTCAGGGAAGCGCTCCTCGATGGCCTTGGCGTAGTGGCCGTAGAAGTCGGCCTCGTCGCGCCCGGCGACCTTGGAGGTGATGGCGCCGCCGGTGAGCGTGTAGGCGGTGGAGACCTTCTGGGTGTCGTAACGGTCGATGATCTCCAGGGCCTCCAGCACCTCCTCCACGTCCTTGACGCCCGTGTAGGGACGGCCGGCCTTCTTGTGCTGGCGCCAGTTGTGGTTGATGTCGCAGTACTGGCACTCCTCCTTGGCGCCGAAGTACTGGCACACCCGGAAGACCGTGAGGTAGATCAGGTAGCCCCACTGGATGGTGGGCGCCACCTCCATCACGGACTTCCCGTTGGAGAGCTTGTGCCGGTAGTACTCGGGCATCGGCGGCACGCCGACGTCGGCGATGCGCTTCCCGTCGAGGTAGAGGCCCAGCACGTTGTGCTCGTCGGCGGCGACCCGGTACGGGGAGGTCGGGTTGACCCGGACCGAGACGACGGTGCGCCGCAGGTCGTAGGGGCCGCCGGTGAGGATGATCTCCTCCGGCGGGCGCCGCAGCGCGGCCTCGCCCAGTTCGGGCAGGGTGCCGTGGTCGAAGGAGAAGATGAAGTAGGACTTCGGCTTGACCTCGCCGTCCTCGTTGTCACTGAGGGCCGAGGCGTCGAAGGCGACACCGCCTCGCAGCAGGTCCTCCTTGAACACGGCCTCCCGCGGTACCCCCGGGAACCGCTCCATCAGATCCTCGACCAGCGCGGTACGACTGCCCGTGCCCGTGCTCATACCGTTCTCCTTCCCATGCGCGACTTCTCACCGTATGCCTCCGGTGACGCGGGTGCGGGACCGGGTCCCCGTGACACGCCTTCCCGGCGGCCCCGGTGTGGGGGACCTCACAGTCGTCGGGCCAGGTGAGGGGTTTCCCGCGCCCGGGTGAGAGGCTGAAGTCCGGACCCCGCGCCGCGCGTTTCCGTCCCGCACGAAGGAACCTCGCATGCCCCGCACCACCACCGCCGCCGCCCTCACCAACTGGGCCGGCAACATCGTCTTCTCCCCCGCCGCGACGGCCCGGCCGTCCTCCGTCGGGGAGCTCCGGGAGACCGTGGCCGGCGCGCGCCGGGTGCGGGTGCTGGGCAGCGGCCACTCCTTCAACACCATCGCCGACCCCGGCGCGGACGGCCTGCTGCTCTCGCTGGACGAGCTGCCGGGCGAGGTCGAGGTGGACGCGGCCGCGCGTACCGTCCGGGTCGGCGGCCAGGTCCGCTACGCCCGCCTGGCCCGCGAGGTGCACGCGCGGGGCCTGGCGCTGGCCAACATGGCCTCGCTGCCGCACATCTCGGTGGCCGGGTCCGTCGCCACCGGCACCCACGGCTCCGGCGTGGCCAACGGCCCGCTGGCCTCGGCGGTGCGCGAGGTGGAGCTGGTCACCTCCGACGGCTCGCTGACGACGGTGGGCCGCGACGACGCCCGCTTCGGCGGGGTGGTCACCTCGCTGGGCGCCCTGGGCGTGGTCACCGCCCTCACCCTGGACCTGGAGCCGGCCTTCGAGGTCGAGCAGCGGGTCTTCACCGAGCTGCCGCTGGAAGGGCTGGACTTCGCCGCAGTCGCCGGGGCCGCCTACAGCGTCAGCCTGTTCACGTCCTGGCGCCGTCCGGTCTTCGAGCAGGTCTGGGTCAAGCACCGGACGGACCTGGGCCCTCTCGACTTCGGGTGGGCGCCCGCGGCCGACGCGCCGCTGCACCCGGTGCCGGGCATGCCGGCGGGCAACTGCACCGAGCAGCTGGGCGTTCCGGGCCCCTGGCACGAGCGACTGCCGCACTTCCGGGCCGAGTTCACGCCCAGCAGCGGCGACGAGCTCCAGTCCGAGTACCTCCTGCCGCGCGGCTCGGCCGTGGAGGCGCTGCGGGCCCTCGCCGAGGTCCGCGAGGAGATCGCCCCCGTCCTGCAGATCTGCGAGGTCCGCACGGTGGCCGGTGACGGGCAGTGGCTGAGCCCCTCCTACGACCGGGACAGCGTCGCGGTGCACTTCACCTGGGTGGACGACACCGCGGCGGTGCTGCCGGTGATCGGCCGCGTCGAGGAGGCGCTGGCGCCCTTCGACCCCCGCCCGCACTGGGGCAAGGTGTTCACCGTGCCCGGGCCGGTGCTGCGCGGACGCTACACGCGGCACGGGGAGTTCGCGGCCCTCGCCGCGGAGATGGACCCGCGCGGCGCCTTCCGCAACGCGTTCGTCGACGAGTTCCTGGGCGGCTGAGCCGTCCCGTCCGCCGGCGGGCGCGGCCGATCCGGCCTCCGCCCGCCGGCGGGTGTGCCGTACGGCCTACCGTGTCGCCATGACGCGCCGCCTGCTGGTCCACACCCGCACCACCGACTACCGCCACGACTCGATCCCCGCCGCGCTGGCCGCGGTGGGCGGCCTCGAGGGGTTCACCGTGGACGCCACCGAGGATCCGGCCGCCCTGGAGGGCGACCTCGCGCCGTACGCGGCGGTGGTGTTCCTCTGCACCTCGGGCGACATCCTCACCGACGCCGGCCGCACCGCGCTGGCCGCCGCGGTCGAGTCCGGGACCGGCTTCGCCGGAGTGCACTCGGCGGCCTGCACCGAGGAGAACTGGCCCTGGTACACGGGGCAGCTGCAGCGGTCTCGGTTCGCCGGCCATCCCCCGTTCGGGACGGACGTGGTGCTGGTCGAGGACCGCGCGCACCCGGCGACGGCCCATCTGCCGGCCGAGTGGACGTGGAGCGACGAGTGGTACGACTTCGACCCGGTCCCCGACCCGGCCGAGGTCTCCGTGCTGCTCCGCGGCGGCGAGGACCGTCACCCGCTGGCCTGGCACCACCGGCAGGGCCGCGGGCGCGTCTTCTTCACCGCCCTGGGCCACGACGCCGCGGCGTACGCGGACCCCGCCTTCCTGGCCCACCTGCGCGGCGGCCTGGAGTGGGTCTGCGAAGGCCGAAGGTAGGGACAGCCCCCGTACGACGAAGGGGGCGCACCGGATCGTGACGGCGCGCCCCGCTCCGTAGCGTCGGAAGCGTCGAAGCACGTCGACGTGCACATCCCGCCCGACCTGAACGGAGGCCCTCGTGGCCGCAGTCAACCGCACCGCCCGTGTCGCCCTGGTGAGCGCCGGCGCCGTCCTCGCGCTGGTGGCCCTGAGCGGCTGCGGCGCCGACCTCGACGACGCGAAGCCGGAGAAGCGGTCCTTCGCGGCGACGGCGGGGCCCCTCACCATCGACACCGACAACGGCGACGTCGCGGTGCGCCCGGCCGACGTCGAGAAGATCGAGGTGACCCGGTGGTTCGCCGGCCGGGCGCTGATCGGCGACCCGGAGGCCACCTGGGAGATGGACGGCGACCGACTGGAGCTGCGGACGGACTGCGGTCTGCTGGCCGGCAACTGCTCCGCCCGCTACGAGGTGCTGGTCCCCCGGGACACCCGGCTGACCGTCACCGGCGACAACGGCGACATCAAGGCCGAGGGCTTCGGCACCGCGCTGCGCATCGAGACGGACAACGGCGATGTGGAGGTGACCGGTTCCACCGGTCCGCTCACCCTGGAGGGCGACAACGGCGACCTGCGGGCCACCGGCCTGACCTCCTCCCAGGTGACGGTCGCATCCGACAACGGGGACGTCCAGCTGGTCTTCGACGCCGCGCCGCGCCGCACGAACGCCACCTCCTCGAACGGCGACGTGACGCTGGAGGTGCCGGAGGGCACCGCGTACCGGGTGGACGCCGAGGCCGGCAACGGCGACGTCACCACCGGGCTGGCCACCGACCCCGAGGGCGCCCACCGGCTGGACGTGCGCTCCGACAACGGCGACATCGTGCTGCGGACCGCGGGCTGACGCCCGACAGGCGTAGGCCCACGCCCACCGGACCGTGGGCCTACGCCTGTCGGGCCGTGGGCCTATGCCTGTCGGGCGGCCCGGTCGCCGAGCAGGGCGGTCAGCCCGTCGGCCAGCTCGGTGCGCCAGCACAGGTAGTCGTGGCCGCCGTTGAACTGCCGGTAGGAGAAGTCGGCGTCCCGTTCGGCCAGCGCCTCGCGCAGGTTGCGGGTGGCGGGGACCAGCACCCACTCCTGTTCGCCGGAGGAGAGCCACAGCCGCACGCCGTCGGGCACGCCGTGCTCGCGGATGGCGCCGGTGATCCACTCGCCGTCGGTCTCGGCGTGGTTGGGCCACCAGAACGAGCCGGAGCAGGAGAGGGCGTTGCCGAACCGCTCGGGGGCGCGCACCGCCGCGTACAGGGCGGCGAGTCCGCCGAGGCTCTGCCCGGCGAGCACCGTACGGGCCGGGTCGTCGGTCAGCGGCAGGATCCCGCCCGCCCACGGGAGGAGTTCGGTGCGCAGGAAGTCCACGAAGGTGTCGCTGGGCGCGAGTTCGCGGTAACGGCGCTGCGAGCCGAGGGACTCCGGCAGCACGGCGGCCACCGGTGGGAGGGAGCCGTCGGCGATCAGGTTGTCCAGGAGGGCGGCGACGTCCAGTTCGGGCTGCCACATCTCCCCGTCGAAGAGGATGACGACGGGAAGCTCGGCGTCGGGCTCGCGGGTGGCGGGCTCGTAGAGCCACACCCGCCGTTCGTTGCCGAGCAGTTCGCTGCGCACCAGGTGCTCGGTGACGGCTCCGCGGGCCACGTCGGGGCGGCGGCGCCAGAGTTTCTCGGCGGTGGGCGCGTCGGGCAGCTCCAGCACGGACTGCGGTTCCCCGCCCCAGCGACGGGCGAGGGTGCGGGAGTTGAAGGGGTCCACGCGCAGGCGGCCGCGCAGCCAGGGCCAGTACGCCTGGTCGCCCGGGGCGGGGGCGTCCGGGTCGTCGCCGTCGTCGACGCAGAGCGAGTAGGTGGCCTGCCAGTCGGTGCGCATCCGCAGCGTCCAGTGCCACACGTCGGTGCCGGGGACGCGGCGCATCAGGTTGGCGGCCGGGTCGCGCGGGTCGGCGAGTTTGTTGGGCAGGGCGAGGACGGCGCGGACCCCCTCGTCGCCCCGCCAGAGGAAGGTGACCAGCGCGTGGTCCGGCGCCCCCTGCGGGTCGGGCTCCACCAGGGGGGTGCCGGCGGCGCGGACCTCGTCCCAGAACGCCTCGGTGCTCGCGGTCCCGGACGCGGCGAGCGCGGCGATCCGCGGGCTCTCCGCGAGCTCCATGGGGGCCGGCCTCGGGGTGCGCGGCGGGTGCGGGAGCGACTCGCGGGGCGGGGCGGGGAAGGACATCGGGCGGCATCTCCAGGGGCTGCGGAACTCGCCCGTCAGCCTACGTGGGGGTGCGGCGGGGCGGGGAGGCGGGCACCGGGCCGCCCGGAGCGCGGACCGGCGGCCCGCGGCGTGCCCGGGGGGTGCGGCCGGTGCCTCCGGGTGGTGCCGGGACCGCGCGGCACCACCCGTCCGCCGGGCGGGGCTCAGGCCACCGGGCGGGCCCGCTCCACGACCTCCGCGAGGTGCGGCGAGTGGGGCAGGGTGCCGAACGCGTTGCCCCAGTCGCCGCCGAGCCGGGAGGCGCAGAACAGGTCGGCGACCTCCGGCGGCGCGAACCGCACCAGCAGCGAGCCCTGAAGGACCAGGGCGATCCGCTCGACGACCCGGCGGGCCCGCGCCTCGGCGCCCTCCATGTCCGCGAGTTCGGTCAGCAGCTGCTTGATCGCCCCGTCCAGCCGGTGGTCGGCGCCGCGCGCCTGCCCCACCTCGCGCAGGAAGGCGTCCAGCGCCCCGGGCTCCCGGCGCAGCGCGCGCAGCACGTCCAGTGCCTGGACGTTGCCGGCGCCCTCCCACACCGAGTTGAGCGGGGACTCGCGCAGCAGCCGCGGCATGCCGGACTCCTCGACGTAGCCGTTGCCGCCCAGGCACTCGGCGGCCTCGGCCACCAGCGGGGTGCACCGCTTGGTCACCCAGTACTTGGCCGCCGGCACCGCCAGCCGCAGCAGGGCGCGCTCGCCCTCGTCGCCCCGGTCCTGGACGGCGTCGTAGGCGGCCGCCAGGCGCAGCCCCAGGGTGGTGGCGGCCTCGGACTCCAGCGCCAGGTCGGCCAGCACGTTGCGCATCAGCGGCTTGTCGACGAGCAGACCGCCGAAGGCCTCGCGGTGGCCGGCGTGGTGGACGGCCTGGGCGACGGCCTGCCGCATCAGGGCGGCGGAGCCGAGCACGCAGTCCAGCCGGGTGGCCGCGACCATCTCGATGATGGTGCGCACACCCCGGCCCTCCTCGCCGACCCGGCGCGCCCAGGTGCCGTCGAACTCGACCTCGGCGGAGGCGTTGGAGCGGTTGCCCAGCTTGTCCTTGAGCCGCTGGATGCGGAAGACGTTGCGGGTGCCATCCGCGAGGACGCGCGGCAGCAGGAAGCAGGTGGGGCCCTCGCCGGTCTGCGCGAGCACCAGGAAGCCGTCGGACATCGGCGCGGAGCAGAACCACTTGTGGCCGGTGAGCTCGTAGGCGCCGTCCTCGGCCAGCGGCCGGGCGACGGTGGTGTTGGCGCGGACGTCGCTGCCGCCCTGCTTCTCGGTCATCCCCATGCCGAAGACGGCGCCGGGCTTCTCGGCGGCGGGGACGAGCGCCGGGTCGTAGACGGTGGAGGTGAGCCGGGGCTCCCACTCGGCGGCCAGCGCGGGCTCGGTGCGCAGGGCGGGGACGGCGGCGTGGGTCATCGAGACCGGGCAGCCGTGCCCGGCCTCCACCTGCGACCACACCAGGAACCCGGCGGCCCGCCGCACGTGACCGCCGGGGCGGGACCAGGCGGCGGTGAGCTGTGCGGAGACCGCCTTGCGCATCAGCTGGTGCCAGGAGGGGTGGAACTCGACCTCGTCGACGCGGTGCCCGTAGCGGTCGTGGGTGCGCAGTGTGGGCGGGTTCTCGTTGGCCAGCCGTCCCCACTCCTGCACCTGGGAGGACCCGGCGCTGCGGCCGAGACCGGAGAGCTCGGTGCGGGCCTCGTCGAGCAGCTCGGGTGCGAGGTGCCGTTCCACGGCCTCGGTCAGCGCGCGGTCCGCGCTGTAGAGGTCGTACCCGGCCAGGGGCGGCGGCTGATTGGTCACGGTGTGCGTTGCCGGCATGGGCCGGAACCTACCCTGCCGGACCCGTCGATCACAGGGTCCCGTGCGTCCGGTCGCCCGCCGCGCGGTGATCTCCGCCACCCGGGAATGTCAGGGACGCGCCGCGCTGCCGTTACCTTTACCCCGTGCAGGCAGCAAGCGAAAACACCGACGAGCCCTCCGGCGGCCGCCTCCACCGGGCCCGCGTCCTCTACCGCAACGTCTCCAAGCGCCGGACGGCCTGGCTCCTGCTGAAGGACACGGTCAACTCGTGCATGGAGTACCGCATCCTCGGCCTGGCCGCCGAGGCGGCGTTCTTCACGCTGCTCTCGGTGCCGCCGCTGCTGCTCAGTCTGGTGGGGCTGCTCGGCTATGTGGACGCCTGGACCGGCGCGCAGACGATCGAGGGGGTGGAGCACAACATCCTGGAGGCCTCGCGCAGGGTCCTCACCGACCGCGGCGTCACCGGGATCGCCCAGCCGATCCTCGACGACGTGACCTCCGGCGGCCGGCCCGACGTGATCTCGCTCGGTTTCCTGCTCGCCCTGTGGTCCGGTTCCCGGGCAGTCAACGTCTTCGTCGACACCATCACCGTGATGTACGGCCTGGACGGGGTGCGCGGCATCGTCCGGACCCGGCTGATGGCGTTCCTGCTGTTCATCGTGGCGTTGCTGATCGGGTCGGTGGCGCTGCCGCTGATGGTGGCCGGGCCCGACGTGGTGATGCGGGTGCTGCCGTGGTCGGAGTCGCTGGTGCAGGTGCTGTACTGGCCGGTCGTGATGGTGCTGTCCGTCGTCTTCCTGACGACGCTCTACCACGTGTCGGTCCCGGTGCGCTCGCCGTGGATGGAGGACATCCCGGGCGCGCTGGTGGCGCTGGCCATGTGGCTGCTGGGCAGCGTGCTGCTGCGGCTGTACCTGACCTCGACCATCGAGGGGCCGACCATCTACGGCTCGCTGGCCGCGCCGGTGGCGATCCTGCTGTGGATCGGCGTGTCGGCCTTCGCGGTGCTGGTGGGCGCGGCCGTCAACGCGGCCATCGACCGGGTCTGGCCGGCCGCGGCGACGGCCGCCGCCCGTGAGGCGAACGAGCGGCTGCGGAAGGCGCAGATCGTCGACTACGTGGCGCGCACCGCGGGTTCGCTCGCGCCCGACGACGAGGCGCACACCCCGTCGGAGTTCCCCGAGCGCTGGTCCCGTTTCCTGCCGCCGGAGGACGTCAGCGGCCGCCTGCTGCGCGCCCACGCCCGGCACGCGGCCAAGAGCGGCGCCGCCCGCAACGGCGCGGCGAAGAACGGCAAGAGCCGCGACGAGACGACGGTCAAGGAGAACACCGAGGTGGTGCGCAACAACGAGGCCGTCAAGAACGGCATGACGGATCACGAGTCGTAGGCTCGACGGCATGACCGGCGCCCCCACACTCCCCTTCGCCGAAGCCCTGACCTCGCCCTCCGGTCTCGTGCTGGACGGCGGGCTGGCGAGCCGGCTGGAGGCGGCGGGACACGACCTGGGCGACGCCCTGTGGTCGGCCCGGCTGCTCGCCGAGCGGCCCGAGGCGGTCGTGGAGGCGCACCTGGCCTTCTTCGCGGCCGGGGCGGACGTCGCGATCACGGCGAGCTACCAGGCCACCTTCGAGGGCTTCGCGCGGCGCGGGACCGGTGCGGGGAGGGCGGCCGAACTGATGGCCCGGAGCGTCACGCTGGCCCGTGAGGCGGCGCGGCGCGCCCGGGCGGGCGGCGTGGAGCGGGACCTGTACGTCGCCGCCTCCGCCGGGCCGTACGGGGCGATGCTCGCCGACGGCGCCGAGTACCGGGGGCGGTACGGACTCACCGTCGACGAGCTGGAGCGCTTCCACCGGCCGCGCCTGGAGGTGCTGGCGGCGGCCGGGCCGGACGTGCTGGCCCTGGAGACGGTGCCGGACGCCGACGAGGCGCGGGCGCTGCTGCGGGCGGTGCGGGGGCTGGGGGTGCCGGCCTGGCTGTCGTACACCGTCGACGGCGACCGCACCCGGGCCGGACAGCCGCTGGAGGAGGCCTTCGCGCTCGCCGCCGACGCGGCGGAGGTGGTGGCGGTGGGCGTCAACTGCTGCGCTCCCGCCGACGTGGCCGGGGCGGTGCGGACCGCGGCGCGGGTGACGGGGAAGCCGGTGGTGGCCTACCCGAACAGCGGCGAGAGCTGGGACGCGGGGCACGGCTGGAGCGGTGGTTCCGCCTTCGACCCCGCGGCGGTCGACGACTGGCGTGCGGCGGGCGCGCGGCTGGTCGGCGGCTGCTGCCGGGTGGGCCCGTCGGCGATCGCGGAGCTAGCCCGCGCGTGGCGGGCCTGAGCTCCCTCCGGGTGCCGGTCCCCCGCCGGGCCGCGGCGCTGCCCCGCGGGCGGTTCGCGGCACCACTTCGCCTTCCGCCGGGCCCTCGCCGAGCGAGGAGCCGCCCCGGACGTCCGGCCGGCGCGGCACGACGACGCCCCGGCCGACGACGGCGAGGTGCGCGGGGCGGTGAGGGGGCGGTGAAGGCTGCGGCGGTGTCCGCGGCGACGAAGATCGCGGGGCGCGGACGGACGCGGGGCGCGTCGGACATACTCGTCGGCATGACTCCCGACGAGCTCCAGATACCCGACAGCCCCGCGTGCGCCACCGCCCTGGAGGTGGCCTCCGTCTACTGCTCGCCGGCGCTGCTGAACCATTGCCTGCGGTCCTACGTCTGGGCGGCCGCCTACGGCACCGAGCACGGCATCGGGTTCGACCCGGAGCTCCTGTACGTCGGGGCGATGTTCCACGACGTGGCCCTGATGCCGGAGTTCGACAACCACACGCTGGGCTTCGACGACGCCGGAGGACACGTGGCGTGGGTGTTCGCGGCGGGAGCGGGATGGCCGGCGGACCGGCGGCGGCGCCTGGTGGAGGTGGTGCTGAGCCACATGCTCCCCGCCGTCGACGTGACGGCGGACCCGGAGGGCCACCTGTTGGAGCGCTCGACCAGCCTGGACATCTCGGGGCGGTACACGGACGACTTCTCCGCGTCGTTCAAGGCCGAGGTGCTGCGCCGGTATCCCCGACTCGGCATCGCGGAGGAGTTCCTCGCCTGCTTCCAGGACCAGGCCGGGCGCAAGCCGGCCAGTTCCCCCGCGGCCTCGCTGCGCGACGGCATCGCTGGGCGGATCCTCGCCAACGAGCTCGACCGGCTCGGCTGAGTCCTCACAGGAACCGGCGGATGGGCACGACCGCGCCCTCCCGCAGCCGCCACAGCAGCGGGCGCGCCGCCCACGTGCGGGCGTCGATGCTCTCGCTGGCCGTCAGGTCCTGGTCGAAGTGGGCGTCGAGGGTGGCGGCGAGCTCCTCGTCCAGCACCGCGAGCATGATCTCCTCGTCGTGGTCGAGGGAG
Source organism: Streptomyces sp. NPDC002734 (assembly GCF_040295685.1). Classification (NCBI taxonomy): domain Bacteria; kingdom Bacillati; phylum Actinomycetota; class Actinomycetes; order Kitasatosporales; family Streptomycetaceae; genus Streptomyces; species Streptomyces sp. NPDC002734. Next base: position 24,460 of record NZ_JBEOVU010000029.1, on the reverse strand, counting down.
CGGCGGTTGAAGTTGCCCGACCCGACGAGGGACAGCACGCCGTCCACGGTCAGCACCTTGGCGTGCATCATCGTCGGCCGGTACTCCCAGATCCGCACGCCGGCCTCCAGGAGTCCGGCGTACAGCCGCCGGCCCGCCAGCCGGCACACCGGCTTGTCGGTGTGCCGGCCGGGGACGAGCAGCTCCACCTCGACGCCGCGTCGCGCGGCGGCCCCGAGCAGGGCGGCGAAGTCCGCGTCGGGGGCGAAGTACGCCGTGGTCAGGCGGATGCGGCTCTCGGCCGACTCGAGCACCACGCGCAGCAGTGTCTTCATGTCCTGCCAGCCGACGCTCGCCGAGCCCCGTACGACCTGGACGACCGCGTCGCCCTCCGGCCGGTGTTCGGCGAAACCGTCCCGGTCGTCGAACAGGCCGCCGTGGCACTCGGCCCAGTTCTGGGTGAACGCCGCGGCGATGCCGTCCACCGCCGGTCCGCGTACCCGGAAGTGCGTCTCGCGCCATTCGGTCTCGTGCCGGGCGTCGCCGGCCCACTCCTCGGCGATGCCCACGCCGCCGGTGAAGGCCGTCGTCTCGTCCACGACGAGCACCTTGCGGTGGCAGCGGTGGTTCTGCTTGAACGGGGACAGCCACAGGGGCCTGCGGAACCAGGCCACCTGGACGCCCGCCTCGGCCATCATGGCGAGCAGCCGGCGCTCGATGAGGCGGCTGCCGAAGCCGTCGAGGAGCAGCCGGACCCGGACCCCGGCGCGGGCCCGGTCGGCGAGTGCCTCCGCGAACTCGCAGGCTATGGCCCCCTTCCAGTACACGAAGGTCATCAGGTCGACGGTGCGGCGGGCCGCTCTGATGCCCGACAGCATGGCGGAGAAGATCTGGTCGCCGTTGCGCAGCGGGAGCAGGCTGTTGTACTCGGTCGCCGGGGTGCCGATCAGCCGTTCCAGGCGACGCCGGATACGCCGGGCGCGGTCCCCGGTGCGCGGCGCGTCCGGCAGCGCCCCGGGGCCCGGGGCCGGAAGGCTCAGGTGCTGGGCCGTCGTCATGGGCGTCTCCTGGGTGAGGCCTCGTGGCGCTTCCGGGGTGGGCGGCAACGGTTCGGTCCGGTCCCTGTCAGACGCCGGTGGTTCCGTCCGCCAGTTCGCGCAGGATGTCGATGTGACCGTTGTGCCGGGCGATCTCCTCGATCAGGTGCAGCAGGACCCAGCGGAGGGTGACGTGCCTGCCGTCGCTGATGGGTCGCGCGGCGGTGGCCTCCAGGTCGAGACCGGCGACCAGGTCCCGGTGCCCGGCGCACTGGTCCTCGTAGAGGGCGAGGAGCCGGGCGAGCGGCAGGTCGTCGTCGACCCGGAAGTCGCGGTCGGGGTCCTCCTCGGTTCCCGGGAGGATGTCCTCCCCTCCCAGGAACATGACGTCGAACCAGTAGTACTCGACCCAGCGCACATGACTGACCAGGCCCGCCACCGACATCAGCGGGGAACCCGGCAGGGGGGCCTTGCGGGCGTCCTCGTCCGAGAGTCCTTCGCACTTGGCGTGGACGGTGGCGCGGGTGTAGTCGAGGAACGTGACCAGGGTGGCGCGCTCGTCGAAGGTGGGCGGGGTGTCGGTACGGGACATCTGAGGCTTCTCCGGGAAGGGGACGGGGGTGGCGGGCACCGGCTACAGGGGGGTTACGTAGGCGCCGGTGAGACCGCCGTCGACGAGGAAGTCGGTGGCGTTGACGAAGGAGGAGTCGTCGCTGGCGAGGAAGGCCACGGCGGCGGCGATCTCCTCGGCCTCCGCGAACCGGCCGGCCGGAATGTGCACCAGCCGGCGCGCGGCCCGCTCGGGGTCCTTGGCGAACAGCTCCCTCAGCAGCGGGGTGTTGACGGGGCCAGGGCACAGGGCGTTCACGCGGATGCCCTCGCGGGCGAACTGCACACCGAGCTCCCGGGACATGGCGAGCACGCCGCCCTTGGAGGCGGTGTAGGAGATCTGCGAGGTGGCCGCGCCCATCCGGGCCACGAAGGACGCCGTGTTGATGATCGAGCCCTTGCCCTGCCGCCGCATGTACGGGATGGCGGCCTTGCAGCACAGGAACACCGAGGTCAGGTTCACCTCCTGGACCCGCTTCCACGCCTCCAGTCCGGTGTCCAGGATCGAGTCGTCGTCGGGCGGCGAGATGCCCGCGTTGTTGAAGGCGACGTCCACCGACCCGTAGGTCTCGAAGGCCGTGCGGAACAGCGCCTCCACCTGCTCCGGGTCGGTGACGTCCACCTTCACGAACAACCCTCCGGCCTCGTCCGCGGCGGCCTTGCCGGTGGTCTCGTCGACGTCGCCGCACACCACGTGCGCGCCCTCCGCGGCGAGACGGCGGACGGTCGCCAGGCCGATGCCGCTGCCCGCCCCGGTGACGACGGCGGTACGGCCTTCAAGACGCTTCATTGTTCTCCCTCGTGGCGAAAGAGCCCGGTGTCCCGGACGGTCAGCTGGTCAGATCCGCGGTGAAGGCGTCCATCAGGTCGTCCGGCGCCTCCATGAAGCGGTAGTGAGGTCCGTGCAGCACCCGGAAGGTGGTCTCACCGCAGTCGGCCCAGGAACCCATCAGACGGTGGTCCACCTCGGCGTCCTCGTCCCAGCCGATGGCGGTGAGCGGGAACGGCAGCCGGACGGGCTTCTCCGGGTGGTACCGCTTGTTGGTCTCCACGTCCGCGCGGAGGATCTCCAGGCTGAGTTCCACCAGGTCGGGTCGCGGGGTTCCCCCGAGCTCGACGATCAGCGTGCGCACCTCCTCGGCCAGTTCGGCGTCGGACATCTCCAGGAAACGGCCGTGCGGACCATCGTGCGGGGCGATCTGGGAGGAGACGAACAGCCGCGCCGGGGTCGGGTAGCCGCGTTCGAGGAGCCGGACCGCCGTCTCGTAGCCCGGCAGGGCCGACCCGCAGTGGCCGAAGATCCCGAACGGCCGGTCCAGGTAGGGGTGCAGCACCTCCACCAGGTCGTCCGCCAGGGCCTCGTAGGTGCTGTAGGGCTCCTCCCGGAAGCGGTTCTCCCGGCCAGGCAGCTGGATGGGGACGATCTCGACGTCCCCGAGGAAGCGCGGCCACTTGCGGTACATGCTCGCCCCGCAGCCGGAGTACGGCAGGCAGAACAGGCGGACGGCACTCTCGGCGGAGGGCTCGCGCAGGAACCATCGGCTGTTGTTCATCGGGCCAGCTCCGCGTAGCGATCGACGGCCGCGTCACGGATCTTCATGACCATCGGCATGTGCTTGATGCCGGCGACGAAGTTGGAGTGGAGGTGCTCGATCTCCCCCACGAGCTGAAAGTCGTCGAAGCTCTGGAAGAGCTCGGTGAACAGGATCTTGAGGCTCATCCGCGCGACGGTGTGACCGACGCAGTAGTGGGCTCCGCTGCCGAAGGCGACGTGACGGTTGGGCTTGCGCGTGATGTCGAAGGTGAACGGCGCGGCGAAGGCGTCCTCGTCGCGGTTGGCCGAGCCCAGCCAGACGACCACGGCGTCGCCGGCCCGGATCTTCCGGCCGCGCAGTTCGACGTCCTGGAGGGCGTAGCGCATGAAGTGGTTGGCCGGCGAGGACCACCTCAGAGCCTCGTCGACCCCGGTGTTGAGCAGCTTGGGGTCGTTGCGCCAGGTGTCGAGGACGGGGGTGCCCACGACCTCGGCCATGGCCCCGGTCGGCACGAAGGGGGTGGTGACGTTGGCCCCCAGGATGAGGCTGTAGCAGTTGGACAGGATGGCGCCGGTCTCCAGCTTCCGCCCGTCGATCTCCATGCCCATGAGCAGGCTGATGAGGTCGTCGCCGAGGTTGTCCCGACGCTCGCGCAGGATGTCGTGGAAGTAGGCGAACAGCTCGCGGTGGGCGAGCTGCAGGGTGGCGTTCGCCCCGCCCGGCTCGGCGAACTCCGGGTCGTCCGGGGCGATCGACATCGTGGTCAGCCGGGTGAGCCGGGTCCAGTCCTCACGGGGCAGGCCCATCATGGTGCCGGCTGTCGCCATCGGCAGGGACATCATGGCCTCGGCGAAGTCGAACGGCTCACCGCCGAGGGCGGGCGTGAGGAGGCGGTGCACCTCGGTGGTGACCGCCTCCCGGTACCTCTCCACCTGCTTGTTGGTGAGGGCGCGCTGCATGGGCTCGCGCATCCGGGTGTGGCGCGGCGGGTCGGTGGCGGCCATCTGGCGTCCGCGCGCCGGGTCCTCCTTGCCCAGCAGGAAGAGCATGGTGCCGCGCTGGGAGGTGAACAGGGTGTGGTCGCGGAGCACCAGGTCGGCGTCCTCGAACTTGGTGACGGACCAGAATCCGCGGGTCTCGTCGACCTGTTGCCAGCGCACCGGGTCGCGGTGGCGCATGGCGTTCCAGATCGAGTGCGGATCCCCGTGCGCGTACAGCAGGGAGTCGGTCAGGTCCACGGCGTCGAGGTCGATGCTCTCGGGCGGCGCCGGCTGGGTGAGCCTCATGTCGGGTGGTTCTCCTGTCGTGGCGGCGGGCGGTCGGGGCGTGCGGCCGGATCCGGTCTCAGGCGGCCTGGCGGCCGTCGAGCTCCTCGGACAGTTCCGCGACCGTGGGCCGCAGGTAGAGGGAGCGTGCGGACAGCTCGACCGAGAAGCGGTCCTGGAGGCGGGAGAGCAGGTCGGCCGCGATCAGCGAGTGCCCGCCCAGTTCGAAGAAGTCGTCGTCGGTGCCGACGGGTTCGACGCCGAGCAGGTCCGCCCACTCCTCGGCCATGGCGTCCTCGGTGGCCGTGCACGGGGCGACGTACTCGGTGGTGAGGGCGCGCGGCGCCCGGCGGGCGGCCGGGAGCGCGGAGCGGTCCACCTTGCCGTTGCGGTTCAGCGGCAGTGCGGGCAGGGCGAGGATGGCCCAGGGGACCATGTAGGTGGGCAGTTCCCCGCGGACCCATTCCCGCAGCCGCCTGCCGAGGGCGGCCGGGTTGTCGTCCTCGGGCCGCTCCGCGGTGACGTAGGCCAGCAGGCGCTTGCCGCCCGCCCCGTCGCCCTGGACGACCACCACGGCCTGCCGCACGTCCTCGTGGCCGCCGAGCGTCTCCTCGATCTCCCCGGGCTCCACCCGGTAGCCCTGGATCTTCACCTGCCGGTCGGCGCGGCCGAGGAACTCCAGGGTGCCGTCCTCGAGCCGGCGCACCAGGTCGCCGGTGCGGTAGAGACGGGCCCCGGGGACGGGCGCGTCCGGGTCGGGCACGAAGCTGTCCGCGGTGGCGGACGGGCGGTTCAGGTAGCCGTGCGCCAGTCCCTCGCCGCCGGCGTACAGCTCGCCGGGGACGCCGACGGGCACCGGTTGCCCGTCCGCGTCCAGCACCACCGCGCGGGTGCCGGCGATGGGCCGCCCGAGCGGCACGGCGTTGCCGAGCGGCGCCGCGTCGGAGGTCCAGCAGGCGGTGAACGTGGTGTTCTCCGTGGGCCCGTAGCCGTTGGTGAAGACCAGACCGGGGTGGGCCTCCAGCAGGCGGCGCACGTGCGTGGCGGAGACGACGTCGCCGCCGGCCAGGACGTGTCGCAGTCGCGCGAAGGCCTCCAGGTGCTGGGTGACCATCTGGTGGAAGAGGCCCGCGGTCATCCACGCGACCGTGACCTTCTCGTCCACCAGCGTGGCGGCGAGCTGCTCGGTGGAGAGCGTGCCCGCCGGGTGCACGACCAGCCGGCCGCCGTTGACCAAGGGCGCCCACAGCTCGAGGGTGGAGGCGTCGAAGGCGACGGGCGCGAGCTGCAGGAAGACGTCCGTGGAGCGGAACTCGGCCCAGTCCGGCCGGACCACCAGCCGTGAGACGGCGGCGTGCGGGACGCGGACGCCCTTGGGCTCACCGGTCGAACCGGAGGTGAAGCTGACGTAGGCGGCGGCGGTGGGCGCCACGTCGGCGAGCACCCGCTCCCCGGCGGCGCCGGCAGGCTCTCCGGGGGCGAGCGGGAGCACCCGCGTCCCCTCGGGCAGGCAGGCCGCGAACCGTTCCTGGGCCAGTACGACGTGGGCGCCGGTGTCGGCCAGCAGTTGGCGCAGCCGTGGGCGGGGGGTGTCCGGCTCGAAGGCGGCGTAGGCCGCGCCGGCCTTGAGCACACCGAGGAGCCCGGCGACCAGGTCGAGGGACCGCTCGGCGAGCACGCCGACCACCTCGCCGGGACGCACGCCCCGCTCCTGGAGCCCGACCGCGACACGGTCGGCCGCGGCGACGAGCTGTCCGTACGTCAGGGACCGTCCGGCGCAGGTCACGGCGGGCGCGTCGGGAGTCCGCCCGGCCTGCTCCTGGACCAGGACGTGCACCGGCCGGGCGGCCTCGGGGGCACGCCCGTCGCCCGCCAGGGCGGACGCCTCGGCGCGGGCTTCGGCGTCGGCCAGCGGCAGCACGCGGACACAGGTCCCGGGTGCCGTGGCGGCGCCCGCCGTCGCCGTGCGCAGCAGGGCGGTGAGCCGCCGGGCGGACCACGTGCCGCCGGCGCGCACGGTGAGTCCCTCCGGCGCGGCCTCGACGGCGAGGGCGCCTTCCGGGGCGGCCGGGTCGGTGTTCCAGCCGACCCACGCGTCCACCTGCCCCGCGGCGCCGTCCGGCCCGGGCGCCAGGGCCAGCTGTCCGGCCGCGTCGGCGGCCAGTTCGGCCATCGTGGTGTCCTCGGAGACCGTGAAGGTCAGCAGTGCCTCGGTGTCCGCGTCGCGGTAGGCGAGGCGCACGGTCGCCTGGAGGGAGCCGCGGTGGAGCACCGCGGCGAGGGCGGCGAGCGCGGGGACGGGCCCCGGGGCGCCCGTGCCGTCCGCCACGGCCTGGGTGGGGGTCTGTGAGGTCACGAGTTCTCCTTGGTGGTGGCGGCGGCGACGGTCTCCCCGGCACGGCGCCGGCGCAGTGCCGACCGGTCGATCCGCGTGATCGGCGTGGCGGCCTCCTGGGGCCTGGCCAGTTGTTCGTCCACGTAGCCGGCGACCGCGGCGACGGTCGGGGATTCGAAGAGCAGTCCGAGCGGGACGTCGACCTGGTACTCCTGGCGTACCCGGTCCATCACCTCGGAGCCGAGCAGGGAGTGCCCGCCGAGGGCGAAGAAGTCGTCGTGCACTCCTACGCCGTCCACGCCGAGGGCGGCGGACCAGATGTCGGCGAGCTTCGACTCGGTGGGGGTGGTGGGGGCCCGTCGGGCGTCGACGGCGGCGGCGGTGAGGTCCGGGCCGGGCAGTGCCGCGGCGTCGGCCGTCCCGTCCCGGCCGGCCGGGAAGCCGTTCACCAGCACCAGGTGGGCGGGCACGGCGTGCGCGGGCAGCCGCTGCTGGAGCAGGTTCCGCAGCCGGGCTGCGGTGCGGCGGCCCCGGGTGACGGACAGCGGGTCGTTGGCCAGGGCGCGCCCGGCCGGGGCGCCGCCCGGCGCGCCGGGACCGCGGCCGTGACCGGCGGGCAGGAACTCCGGGCCCGTGGCCGCCGTGCCGTCGGCGGCCGCCTCATCGGGGACGCGGCTGAGGAGGATGTCGAGGCACTCCCCGGTTCCGCCGGGGCCGTACTGCACCAGGGCGGTGTAGCCCTCCTTCTCCGCCGCCGCGGTCAGGGCGCCGGGATCGGCGGGGCCGCCGGCCTCGGCGGGGCGCGGGGCGAGTGCCGAGGTGACGGCGGCGACGTCGCCCGGACCGCCCGCGTCCAGCGCGTCGAGCGCGCGCAGCCGGCCGTGGATCCGCGCGTCGGGCACCGATCGCAGCAGCAGGCGCCGCGGGGCGTGGGTGCGCAGATGGCCGGCGAGGGCGTCGGGGGTGAGCCGGTCGGCGGACCAGTCGAGGACCGGCGTGGGGGCGGCCTCGGCGGCGGGCTCGCCGACCCGCAGCACGACGTCGTAGCGGTAGGCGCTCAGTTCGTTGCGGTGACGGCCCACCCGGGGCAGGACGAACACCTCGCCCACCCCCGGCAGCCGGTCGGCGAGTCCCGTGAACCAGGCGGGGTCCAGAGCCAGTTCCTCCTCGCGGGCGACCCGGGCGGCGACGCCCTCGCGGACCAGGGCTGCGGGGTCGCCGGGGTCCAGGAGGTCCAGCTGCGGCACCAGGTGGAGCGCGCTCAGCAGCGGCAGGCTGCGCACCGAGCCGATGTAGACGTGGCCGCCGGCGCCGACCGCGCGCACCGCGGACCTCAGCACCCGTTCCAGGTAACGCTCGTCGGGGAAGTACTGGACGAGCGCGTTGAGGACGACGGTGTCGAAGCCGCCCTCGGGCAGTCCGGTGAAGTCGTCGGCCGCCCGTTCGAGGAGGGTGACCGCGTCGTCCTTGCTGGCGAGCCAGTCCCGGTGGTCCTCGATGTGCCGCAGGGCGTGCGCCGAGAGGTCCGTGCCGGTGTACGTCTCGCAGCGCAGGGCGAGGCGGAACAGGAGGGCTCCGGTCTTGCAGCCGATCTCCAGGACGTGGGCGGGGCGCAGCGCCGTGACGCGGCGGAAGGTGAGGTCCGCCCATTCGCGCATCTCGGAGGCGGTGAGGTACTCCCCGGTCTGCGAGCTGTTCCAGCCGCCCGCGTTGAGCGTGGGGTCGTCCTCGGCGGTGCGCGAGGAGTAGATCTCCGCGAACTGCCGGCGCTGCTCGTCCTCGTGGCCGTCGGCGCCGGCGGCGTCGCGCGGCAGGACGTGGGCGATCAGGTCGGCGGCGCCGGGATCGGGGGCGCCGGGATCGGGGGCGCCGCGGTCGCCGGCGTCCCCGCCGCGGGTCTCCTCGGGCCGTGCGGTCACCAGGGCGCGCTCGACGTCGGAGCAGCCCTGGAGGACCGACCGGATCTCGGTGGTCTCCACCCGGTGGGTGCGCACGCGCAGTTCGCCGTCGAGGAGGTCCAGGACGCCGTCGGGCAGCCGCCGGGCCCGCAGGCCGGTGCGCAGCAGGCGCTCGCCGGGCCGCAGCGGGTCCTCGGTGAAGAGGTCCCGGTTCTCGTGCGGCCGGCCGAGGTGACCGTCGGGCAGGGGTACGCCGCCGAGGCACAGTTCACCGGGGACCGCGCCGGGGACCGGCAGCCCCTGGTCGTCCAGGAGGCGCACCACGGCGTCGGTGTCGTCCGGGCCGGCGCAGGAGAAGGTGCCCGGCCGGTAGTGGTCGGACACCGGCTGGACGACGACGTCGAGCGCCGCGTGGGCCGGGCCGTGCACGGCCAGCAGCCGGCTCGCCGGGGCGGCGGTGCGCAGCCGCGCGGCAAGCCGGGGCCACGGGTGCTCGCCGGCGCAGCGGACCTGGCGCAGGGACGGCAGGGCGGCGCCGGTGGCGAGGATCGTGGAGAGGACCGAGGGGGTGCAGCACAGGGTGGCGGCGGCGGTGACGCGCAGGGCGCCGGCGAGGTCCTCGGGAGCGTCGTCGGCGGAGGCCGTCGTCAGGGGCAGGCCGGCCGCGAGGGGGCCCAGCAACTGCCACGGGGAGAGGTCGAAGGCGGTGGGAACGACCAGCACGGGGGCGTCCGTGGCGCCCCGCGGGTCCGCCGCGAGGAGGGCCCGGGCCTCCCGGCGGAGGCGGTGCGCGACGGCACGGTGGCTGTTGACCGTGCCGCGGGGCTGCCCGTCGGCCCCGGACGGGTAGTTGACGAAGGCCGTCCTGCCGGGTTCGGCGGTCGCGGCCGGACGGTCGGCCGGCCACGGCGTCGGGTCGGCGGCCATGTCGACGGGCCGCACCATCGGGTCGAGTCCGTCGGGCCCGTCGCCGAGGGTCAGCACCAGGTCGGTGTTGCAGTCCAGGAGGACGTCGTTGATCTCCGCCACCGGGTGGTCCGGGTGCAGCGGGACGGCCGCGCCGCCCGCCTTCAGGACGCCGAGGAGGGCGGTGAGCAGCGCCCCGGAGGGCGGCAGGCAGACCGCGACGGGGGCCCCGTCGGTCACCCCGAGGTCCCGCAGCCGCCAGGAGAGCCGGTTGGCGGCCGCGTCGAGTTCGCGGTAGGTCAGTTCGGTGGCGCCGTGCCGGACCGCCACGGAGTCCGGGTGGCTGCGGGCGTGTTCCTCGAACAGGGCGGTGACCGTCGCGGCGCCGTCGGCCGGGGGCGCGGCGTCGCCGGCCGGGGCCGGGTCGGCGTCCCGCAGCGTCGCGAGTGCGCGCCCGCCGACGACGGGCAGCGCGCTCACGGGGGCGTCGGGGTCCCGGCCGGCGCGGTCCAGGACGGTCCGCAGGGAGTCGAGCAGGCCCAGCACGATGTCCTCGGTGAGGACGTCGGTGGAGAAGTAGACGACGCCGCTGATCCCGCCGTCGTCGTCCGGCGACAGGTCGACCTCCAGGTCGAAGCGCGCGGTGCCGGTGCTCAACGGCTCGATGGTGTAGGTCAGTCCGGGCAGGGTCACGCGTCGGCGCGGCTCGTTGTGGAAGCCGAGCTGGTGGCGGACGAGCGGGACCCTGGCGAGCGTGTCGCGCTCCGGCGCGACGACCTCGACGATCCGCTCGAAGGGGACGTCCTGGTGGTCGTACGCGCCGAGGCAGACCTCTTTGGCCTGCCGCAGCAGCTCCCGGTAGCTGGGCGACCCCGAGGTGTCCATCCGCATGACCAGCTCGTTGACGAAGCAGCCCGCTAGGTTCTCGAGTTCGGCGTGGCGGCGGCCGGCCACGGCGCCACCGATCACGATGTCGTCCTGGCCGCTCCAGCGGGACAGGACGACGGACTGGGCGGCGACCAGCGCCATGTACGGGGTCGCCTGCTCGGCCTCCGCCAGGTCGGTGATCCGCCGGACCGTCTCCGGCTCGATCCGGTACCGCAGGGTGCCGCCGTTCCAGCTGAGTTCGGTGGGGCGGGGAAGCCCGGTGGCGATGTCCACCAGGCGGGTGTCCGCGAGCCGTTCGCGCCAGTAGTCGAGCTGCTGCGGGACGACCGTCCGCTCCAGGTGGTCGCGCTGCCAGGCGGCGAAGTCCCCGTACTGCACGGGCAGGTCGGGCAGCCGCGGTTCCTCGCCCCGCAGGCGGGCGCCGTAGCGGTCGCCCAGCTCGCGCAGGAGGACGTTGAGCGACCAGCCGTCGGTGGCGATGTGGTGCTGGACGATCAGCAGCAGGTGCTCGTCGTCGGCCAGGCGCAGCAGCACGGGGCGCAGCATCGGATCGCGTTCGAGGTCGAAGGGCAGGTCGGTCTGCTCCTGGCAGCGCCGCCGGGCCTCCGCCTCGCGTTCGCCGGCCGGCAGGCCCGTCAGGTCGACGAGCGGCAGGTCGAGGCCGGTGAACGGGTTCACCCGCTGCACCGGCTGGCCGCCCACCTGGTGGTAGGTGGTGCGCAGGATCTCGTGCCGCTCGACCGTCTCGGCGAGGCAGCGCCGCAGCAGGTCCGCCTCCAGCCGCCCCCGGAACCGGGCGGCGCCGGCCACGTTGTAGACGGTCGCCAGCGGCTGCAGCGTGCTGAAGAACCAGATGCGCTGCTGCGCCGGGGACAGCGGCATCGCGGTGCGGTCGCCCCGGTGGGGAGCGATGCGGTGCGCTCCGGCCTCCGGCACCTGCCGGCTGATCAGCCGGTCGAGCAGTTCCCGTTGTTCTGCGGTCAGCGTTGCCGGTCGCATGCGTTGCCTCGCCCTTCGGTGGCTGGTCGGGTGTCGCGGTGTGGGTGGAGGGGGAGCCGGTGGTTCACGTCTGCGGTACGGCGACCGGCGGACCGTGCAGCAGGGGCGTCAGGTCGGCGCGCAGCCGGGCGAGTACGTCGTGCGTCCGCTCCTGGACGAAGAAGTGACCGGCGGGAAACGTGTGCACGGCGTGGTCCCCGTTGCTCTCCGCCTCCCATGCGGCGGCCCGGTGCGGCTGCACGCCGGTGTCGTGCTCGCCGAGGTAGACCCGCACCGGGCAGTCGAGCGGCCGGTCGTCCTCGGGCCGGGGCCCGGCCAGCAGGGTCAGGTCGGCCCGCAGGACGGGGAGGATCATGTCGAGGTACTCGTCGTTGGCGAGCAGCTCCCGGGGAGTGCCGCCCATGCGGGTCAGGAAGTCGAGCGTGCCCTGCCCGGTGAGCCACGGGGTGTAGTCCTTGCGGGGCAGGGCGCGCGGGGCCTCGCAGGCCGCCGCGATCAGCATCTGCGGTGTGCGGCCGGTCTCCCGGCGCATGGCCCGGCACAGTTCGGCCCCCAGCGTCGCTCCCATGCTGTGTCCGAACACCGCCAGGGGCCGGTCGGTCAGCGCGCTCGCCTCCTCGCACAACGGGCCGAGGACCGCCTCCATGGTGGTCGGCAGGGGCTCCCCGAGCCGGGAGCCGTGGCCGGGCAGCTCCACGGCGACCACCCCGATCTCGCGGGGCAGCAGCCCGGCCCAGGAGCGGTAGACGTGGGCCGCCGCGCCGGCGGGCGGGAGGCACAGCACACGCACCGCCGTCTCCTCACCGTGCGACCAGTCGCGCAGCCACGTCATGGGGTTCCCTCCCGAGTCGCCGGGCTCCCGGACCTTCGCCGGGCGCCTGTCTCCAGCTTCGTGATCAGGACGGTTCGTTGCAGTCGGGTGAGTTCCTGACAGGTGTCCCCGGACACCCCGGCTCGCAGCTCCACGCCAGTGCCGCCACCTCGCCGGCGGGCCGGTCGTTGACGGCCAGCGACGCCGCGAACCCCTCGGGCGCCTGGAGGGCGCGGACCATCCACAGGCCCTGCACCCCGGGCACCGTCGCCTCCGCCCATCCCCCGGGCCCCTCGGCGCCCAGTCGGGGCGGATCGACGACGCCGGTCCCGGCGGCCTTCCCGACCGCCTCCAGCTGGGTCCACGCCTGGGTGCCCTCGCGGTCGGTGCGGACGGCGCCGTCGACAGCGCCGGACAGCACCGCCGACCAGTTCACCCCCTGCCTGACGCGCTCCACGTCCACGCCCACGACGAGCGGCGGGCGGCACAGGGCGACGATCGCGGTCTCCTCGCTGTGGCTCAGGCTCACGTCGAGGGCGACCTGGCCGGAGCGGGCGGCCCACACGGGTTTCCCGTGCACGGCCGGACCGCACCGCGGGCAGAACCGGTGGAAGGTCAGCGCGGAGGCTTCCTCACCGGTGTAGGCGGCGAGCAGGTGCCGCAGCGCGCAGTGGGCGGCGCGGTACCGCCGTCGGTCCACGGGGCGCTGCATACGGCGGGCGCGCTGCCGTTCACCGGCGTCCAGGCAGTCGCCGCCGTCGGGGAGTTCCAGGTCGTCCAGTCCCAGGTACCAGAGGTGGACCACCCCCTGGGGCAGGTCGGGCGGGACGGGCGGCCCCTCGGCGGGGGCGCTCGTCGGCCACGTCGTCGTCATGGGTACTCCTCACGGCCCGCGGCGCGCCGGTGCGCGCCGCGGGCTCCTGTCAGGCAGCTGCCGCGGTGGGGCCGGGGAGCGCGTGGGCGGGCAGCGGGTGGTCGGGCAGCGGGAAGCGGCGGCACAGGGCGGCGGCGCGTGCGGCGACCTCGGTCCTGACGGTCTCTTCGAGCTGGTAGTCCCGGTCGCCGGCCGGGACCACGGCGGCCAGGACGGTGTCGACGAGTTCCGCGCACTCGGCCATCTCCGCCGGCCCCATGCCGCGCAGCGCCAGGACGTTCGTGCCGAGGCGGACGCCGCTGGTGACGCGGGGACCGTGCGGATCGCCCGGGATGCTGTTCTTGTTGACGACGATCCCGCAGCTCTCCAGCGCCCGTTCGGCGATCCGCCCGGTCAGGCCGCGGCGGCCGACGTCGAGCAGCACCATGTGGGTGTCGGTTCCGCCGGTCAGCACGTGGTGGCCCCGGCTGTCGAGCTCCTTGGCGAGCGCCGCGGAGGCGTCGACGACACGCCGGGCCAGCCGGCGGAACTCCGGCGTCGCCACCTGGGCCAGGGCGCGGGCCTTGGCCGCGACGGTGTTCAGCCGCGGGGTGCCCTGCAGGTAGGGGAAGACGGCGTCCTGCAGGGTCGCCGCGAGGGACTTCCCCGACGCGGTGCGCAGGTCCGCGTCCCGTCCCATCAGGATCAGGCCGCCCCGCGGGCCGTACAGCTGCTTGTAGGTGCTGGTGGTCGTCACATGGGCGACGTCGACGGGGCTGGGGTGCAGTCCGGCGGCGACCAGGCCGGCGATGTGGGAGATGTCGGCGACGAGGTAGGCGCCCACCTCGTCGGCGACGGCCCGGAAACGCCGGAAGTCCACCGTGCGCGGGTAGGCGCTGGCGCCGCAGAAGATCAGCCTGGGCCGGTGCCGGCGGGCGAGCGCGGCCATGGCGTCGTAGTCGATCAGGCCGTCCTCGCCCAGTCCGTAGGGCACCGCGGTGAAGAAGCGTCCGCTCATCGAGGCGGGAGCGCCGTGGGTGAGGTGGCCCCCGGCCTTGAGGTCCATGCCGAGGACGACGTCCCCGGGAGCGAGCAGGCTGCACAGCACCACCTGGTTCGCGGTGGATCCCGAGTGCGGCTGCACGTTGGCGTAGCGAGCGCCGAAGGCCTCCTTGGCGCGCTGCACGGCGAGGCGTTCGACCTCGTCGACGACCTCGCACCCCGCGTGGTAGCGGGCTCCGGGATAGCCCTCCGTGGTGACGTTGCCGGCCGAGCTCGCCTCGCAGACGAGGACGGACGGGTCGGCCGTGGAGGCGGCCGCGACCATGGCCAGGGTCTCGTGCTGGCGCAGCTGTTCGCGTTCCAGGAGGCCGTGGAGTGTCGGGTCCTCGGCGGCCAGCCGGGCCACGCCGTCGGTCAGGGTGCGGCTGAAGATTCCCGCCGTCATCGGTTCGTCTCCTCGAGAGAGTGCAGAAGATCCTGGGTCTGTGCGCCGTCCAGGGCCCGGACCTGCAGGTAGAGGCCGGCGACGGCCGCCGCGTCCACACCGGCCCGCAGCCCGGCGGCCTCCGTGAGGGCGGCCTGGCCGGCCACCGTGGGCGTCTCGAACAGGTCGCGCAGCGGCACGTCCACCCGCAGGTCGCTGCTGAGCGCGGCGGCGACCTGGGTGACCATGAGGGAGTTGCCGCGCAGTTCGAAGAAGTCGTCGTGCCTGCCGATCCGGTCCACGTCGAGGACGGTGGTCCAGATGTCGGCGACCGCCCGTTCCAGCGCGCCGGCCGGCGCCACGTAGGCCGTCGACGGCGTCAGGTGCCTGGCGTCGGCGGCATCGGGCAGGGCGCGGCGGTCGATCTTGCCGTTGGCCGACAGCGGCAGCGCGTCCAGGGCCACGTAGGCGTCCGGGACCATGTGGTCGGGCAGGGTGGTCCGCAGGTGGTCGCGCAGCAGGCCGGCGGTGGGCGCGGCGTCCTGGGAGGGCACCACGTAGGCGGTGAGTCCGACGCCGTGGCCCTGCTCGTCGAGGCGGACGACGGTGACCGCCTCCTCGATCACCGGGTGACGGCCCAGGGCAGCGTCGACCTCGCCCAGTTCGATGCGGTAGCCCCGGATCTTGACCTGGTGGTCGAGCCGGCCGATCAGGTGGATGGTGCCGTCGGCCGCGTGGCGGGCGAGGTCGCCCGTGCGGTAGAGGCGGGCGCCGGGCGCGATGCCCGGGCCGAGTCCGGCGTACGGGTGCGGCACGAAGCGTTCGGCGGTCAGCGCGGGCCGGTCGAGGTAGCCGCGGGCCAGTCCGATCCCGGCCAGGCAGAGTTCGCCGGGCACGCCGACGGGGACGGCCCGCAGGTGCTCGTCGACGACGAGGGCCTGCTGGTTGGCCATGGGGCGGCCGTAGGGGATGCGCGCCCAGTCCTCGCCGGTCTCCCCCACCGGCTGCACGATCGAGTGGATGGACGCCTCCGTGGCGCCGCCCATCACGACGACGTCGAGTGCGGGGAAGAGCGCCCTGGCCCGGTCGGGCAGGGCGACGGGCACCCAGTCGCCGCCGAGGAAGGCGACCCGCAGGGTCGGGCGGGCGGGGCGGCCGTCGCCGTAGCTCGCGACCAGGGCCTCCAGCAGGGTGGGGGCGGAGTTCCACACGGTGACGGAGTGCCGTTCGATCAGCTCGGCCCAGTGCCGCGGGTCCTTCGCCGCGTCGGCGTCCGGGAGCACCGTCGTGCCGCCCGCGGCGAGCATGCCGAGCAGCTCGTACACGGACATGTCGAAGCTCAGCGACGACAGGGCGAGCACCGAGTCGCCGGGGCCGACGGACGGGCCCCGGTTGAGGTCCGCGATGTTGTTGACCACGCCGCGGTGGGTGACGGCGACGCCCTTGGGACGGCCGGTGGAACCCGAGGTGTAGATGACGTAGGCGAGATGGGCGGGCCGCACCGGCGCCTGTGTCGCGTCGGACGCCGGCGCGGCGCCGACGGGCCCGTCGGCGGGCCCTGCGGCGTCCTCCAGGGATCCGGCGAGCAGCACCGGGACCGCGAAGGCGTCGTCCGCGCCGGTCACCCTGCCGGTCGCCGGGTCGACCGGCAGGCGGCCGAGGAGCGCGGGGTCGGTGACGAGGGCGGCCGGCCTCGCGTCCTGGAGCATGAAGGCGAGCCGGTCGGCCGGATAGGCGGCGTCCAGCGGCACGTAGGCGCCGCCGGCCTTCAGCACGCCGAGCACGGCCACCGCCATGGCCGCCGAGCGCTCCAGGCACACGGCGACGCGCACGTCGGGGCCGACGCCGGCCGCGCGCAGCCGCCGGGCCACCCGGTCGGCCCGGGCGTCGAGTTCGCCGTAGGTGAGGCCGCCGCCGGTCCAGGCGAGCGCCGGCGCGTCGGGGCGTGCCGCCGCCTGCTCCTCGAACAGCTGGTGGAGGCACCGGTCGGGCGCCGGCGCCGCGGTGTCGTTCCACTCGACGACCGTGCGCTCCAGCTCCGCGGCGGTGAGCAGCGGCAGGTCGCCCGCGGTCCGCCCGGGATCGGCGAGGGCGGCGCCCAGCAGCACCTCGAAGTGCTGCCACACGCGCCGCACGGTCGGCTCGTCGAAGAGGTCCTCGGCGTACTCCACGAAACCGGTGAACGCGCCGTCCACCTCGCGGAGTTGTACGTCGAGGTCCAGCTGGGCCCCGCCGCGCTCGGCGGCCACGACGGAGGCTTCGAGACCGGGCAGGGCGACGGTGGGCACCGGGGCGTTCTGCAGGATGAACATCACTTGGGCGAGCGGGTTGACGCTCAGGTCGCGCTGCGGCTGCAGTTCGGCGACCAGCTGCTCGAACGGCAGGTCCTGGTGGTCGAGGGCGTCGAGCGTGGTGGCCCTCACCCGCTCCAGCAGTTCGGCGAAGGACGGGGCGCCCGCCAGCGAGGTCCGCAGCAGCACGGTGTTGATGAAGCAGCCGACGACCCTCTCCGTCTCGGGGGTGCGGGTGGCCGCTCCGGTGGCGACCACGATGTCCTGCTGGCCGCTGTAGCGGCTCAGGAGCAGTTGGAAGACGGCCAGCAGCGTCATGAACGGGGTGACCCCCGAGCGCCGCGACAGGTCGCGGACCGCCGCGGAGAGTTCGGGGGTGAGGGCCACCGGCACCTGGCGTCCCCGGAAGGACTGGGCGGCCGGACGCGGGCGGTCGAGGGGCAGTTCGGTGATCCGCGGCGCGCCCGCCAGCCGGTCCCGCCAGTACCCGAGCAGCCGGTCGCGGTACCCGCCGGTCAGGCGCTCACGCTGCCAGATGGTGAAGTCGGGGTAGTGCAGGGTCAGTTCGGGCAGTCCGGGCTCCTGCCCGGCGAGGCGGGCGGCGTAGCCGGCGGCGACCTCGTCGAGGAGGATGCCGCAGGACCACATGTCGGACACCAGATGGTGCAGGGTGACCGTCCAGACGTGGTCGTCGTCGGCGAGGCGCAGCAGCGAGGTCCGCAGCAGCGGCCGGGCGGACAGGTCGAAGGGACGGGCGGCCTCCTCGGCGAGGGCCGCCTCGAGCCCGGCCTCGGTCACGTCGGCGACCGGCAGGTCGATCCGCACGTCGTCGGCCACCACCTGGACGGGCACGCCGTCGAGCTGGGTGAAGGACGTGCGCAGGGCCTCGTGCCGGTCGACGACCGCCTGGACGGCGGCGTGCAGCGCGGCCCGGTCCAGCGTCCCGGTCAGCCTGATCGCGAGGGGGATGTGGTAGGCGGCTGTGCCCGGGGTCAGCCGCTCGACGATCCACAGGCGCTCCTGGGCGGAGGCCATGGGGAAGATGGTGGGTTGTGAGGTCTGCATGGCCGTCTCCACACGTTTGGCGTTGCGGTCGGTGTCGGGGCCCCGTCGTGCGACGAGGGGTGGGGCGGTGCTCAGCGGAAGGAGTCGGGCAGCCGCAGGCGGCCGGAGGGCGACGCGGGAGCCGCGTAGCGTGACCGGTCCGCCCGGGCGATGCCGCCGGGAGGCGCGGCGGGTGCGGCCGGGCGGGCGAGCGCCTCGTCGACCGCCGCGGCGATCCGCGCGACGGTGGGCGCGGTGAACAGCTCCTGGAGCGGGATCCTGACCCCGTACCGCTCCTCGACGCGCAGGGAGAGACGGGCCATCAGCAGCGAGTGCCAGCCGAGCGCGAAGAGGTCGTCGTCGCGGCTGGTGCCGCTGACGCCGAGCAGCTCGTCGACCGTTCGCCCGACCTCCACCTCCGTGGGCGTGGCCGGGGCGTCGCCGTGGGCGGGCGTCTCCTCGAGGGCGAGCAGCACCCGTCGGTCGATCTTGCCGTTCGCGGTCAGCGGCAGCGCCGCCAGCGACCGGAATCCGCCCGGCACGAGGTATTCGGGAAGCCTGTCGCGCAGGTGCGTGCGCAGCTGCGCGGCCGGCACCTCCGGGCCGTCGGGCACGACGTACCCGGTGAGCCGGACCTGCCCGCGCGCGTCGCGGTCCGCGAGCACGCACGCGTCCCGCAGGCCGGGGTGCGTGCGCAGGGCGGCGGTGATCTCGCCGGGCTCGATCCGGTGGCCCCGGATCTTCACCTGGTCGTCGGCCCGGCCCAGGTACTCCAGGGCTCCGTCCGGGCCGAGCCTTCCCAGGTCGCCGGAGCGGTACATGCGCTGCCCCGGGCGGTCCGGGTGCGGGACGAAGCGTTCGGCGGTGAGCGCGGGCCGTCCGAGGTAGCCGCGGGCGACCCCGTGGCCGCCCACGCAGATCTCGCCCGGCTCGCCCGCCCCGACGGGCCGTCCCTCCTCGTCGAGGAGCCGCAGGTCGGTTCCGGGCAGCGGCCCGCCGAGCGGCGGCTGCCCGGCGTCCTCGTGCCCGGTGAGCGGGCCGTAGGTGGCGTGCACGGTGATCTCGGTGATGCCGTACATGTTCACCAGACGGGTCGCGGGTTCCCCGTGGTCGCGCCACACGGTGAGGTGGCCGGCCTCGAGCTTCTCCCCGCCGAAGACGACATGCCGGAGGTCGAGGCCACGGAGCCGCTCCGGCGCCGCCGCGGTCAGCTCGGCGAAGACGGCCGGGGTCTGGTTCAGGACGGTGACCCGCCGCTCCTGGATCAGGTCCCAGAAGGCGGGTGGCGACAGGGTCGCCTCGGTCGGCACGACCACGAGGCGGCCGCCGTGCACGAGCGGGCCCCACAGCTCCCACACGGAGAAGTCGAAGGTGTACGAGTGGAACAGCGTCCACACGTCGGTGTGGTCGAACCGGAAGTCGCCGCCGGCGAAGAGGTTGGCCACCCCGCGGCACGGGACGAGGACGCCCTTGGGGCGGCCGCTGGAGCCGGAGGTGTGGATCACGTAGGCCAGCCGGTCGAGGTCGCCGGGCACGCCCGGGTCGTCCTCCGGCAGCGCATCCAGGGCGTCGGCCTCCGCGTCCAGGTCGACCAGGACGGCCTCGAGGAGGGGCAGCCGGGCGGCGGCGGTCGCGGTGCTCACCAGGACCCGCGGCGCGGTGTCGGCGAGGACGTGCCGGATCCGTTCGGCGGGATGCCCGGGGTCGAGGGGCACGTAGGCGCCGCCCGCCTTGGCGACCGCGAGCACCGCCACCACCAGTTCCGGCGACCTGGGAAGGCAGATGCCCACCATGCTCTCGGGTCCGACGCCCTCGGCGATCAGCCGGTGGGCCAGCCGGTTGGCCCGGACGTCGAGTTCGCGGTAGGTGAGTTCCCCGCCCTCCCAGACCACGGCGGTGCGGTGCGGCGCGAGGGCCACCCGGTCGGCGAACATCTCGTGCACCGGGCGCAGTCGCCGGGTCTCCTCCCCCGCGGCCGGCGCCGCGGAGGGCCGGGCGCCCAGCAGGTCGGCCAGGGGCGTGGCGGGGTCGGCGGTCACCTGCTCGAGCAGGGTCACGAACTGCTCGGCCCAGCCGCGCGCGGTCGCGGGCAGGAACAGGTCGGTGTCGTAGTGCAGGACGCCGTGCAGCTCGTCGTCGATCTCGGCCAGGGTCACGCCGGTCTCGAACTGGCCGGCCGGCGGGGTGAAGGGCGCCGGTCGCAGGGTCAGCGGGCCGAGTACGCCGCCGCCCGGGCCGGGCAGGCCGAGCGCGCAGGCCGCGAGGAGGGCGCCGTGCCGGCCGACCGGCCGGTGCAGGGTGAACACCGCCTGGGCGAGGGCGGGGCGGCCGGGTGCGCGTTCCGGGGCGAGATGCCCGGCGATCGAGGAGATCCCGAGCCCCGCGTGGGCGATCCCGGCGCGGACGACGCCGTGCGTGCGCCCCAGCAGGGCGGCGAAGTCCTCGTCGTCGTCGATCCGTCCGCGCAGCGGGACCATGTCGGCGTACAGGGCGACGGATGCCGCCTCCCGCGGGCCGGCGCGGCCGTGGACGGGTGTGGCGACCAGCAGGTCGCGCCTGCCGGTGATCCGGGACAGCAGCACCTGGTACGCGGCGAGCAGCACGGTGTAGCGGGTGGTGCCCCGGGCGGCGGCGAGGGCGGTGAGCCGGGCGCTCGTCCGCGGGCCGAGCCGGAAGGGCTCGGCGGCGCCGTGCAGGCGCCGCCGGTCGGTCCGTGGCAGGTCGGCCGGCAGCGGCAGCAGTGTGGGCGCGTCGGCGAGTTCCTCCTTCCAGTACGTCAGCAGCCGGTCGCGTTCGGCCCCCGCCGGCGTGCGGGGGGCCTCGTCGACGGTCTCGGCGGTGAGCGGCTGCTCCGCCAGGGCGGCCGGGTACAGCCGGTCGAGGTCGGCGAGGAGCACCTCGAGGGACCACAGGTCGGCGGCGATGTGGTGCACCGCGAGGACCAGCCGGTGGTCGTCCTCGGCGAGGCTGAACACGGCGGCGCGCAGCAGAGGGCCGTGTTCGAGGTCGAAGGGGCGGTACGCGGCCCGGACGAGCTCCTCGTCCAGGGTCGCCGGATCCGTGCCGGCCGCGTCGTGGCGGGCGAACTCGGGGCGCAGTTCGTCGTGGACGTGGCCGACGGGACCGTCGCCGGTGGCGTGGAAGGTGGTGCGCAGCGCGGGGTGGCGGGCCGCCGCGGCGTCCAGGGCCCGGCGCAGCGCGTCGGTGTCGAGGGTTCCACGGACCGCGACGGCGGCCGCGATCACCTGGGCCGTGCTGTCGGGGGCGAGCCGGTGGCCGAGCCACTGGGCCTGCTGCGCGGGGGTCAGGGGCCGATCGCCGTCGGCGGCACGGCCGGTGACCGGTCGCACCGCTGCCCGCTCCGCCGTCCCGTGCGGGCGGGCGGCCAGCGAGGCGGCGAGCTCGGTCAGGGTGGAGGTCAGTTCCTCCTCCAGGTCGACGGCCAGGCCCAGTTCGCCCGCGATGCGGTGCTGGAGGTCGACCGTGCCGAGGGAGTCCAGGCCCAGTTCGAGCAGGGGCCGGTCCGGTACGACGTCCTCCCGGCGGAGGATCAGGGCGACCTGTTCCCGCAGGAAGGCGAGGATCCCTTCCGTCCGCCAGGCGTCCGGTGCGAGGTCGGGCGCGGGCCCGGGCCCGGGGTGGGGCGCGGGCCCGGGGTCCGGCGCCCCGGTGGCCGCGGGGCCCTCGGGCGCGGGACGCGCCAGATCGGTGACCGCGGGCACGGTGACCGCGGGATCCGCGGCCGACGGCCGGACGTCGTCCGGGGCGCGGCCGTCGTCGTGGTCGGCCAGCAGGACCTTGAGCGAGCCGGCCAGCAGTTCCGCCTTGCAGGCCCGGCGCTGAACCTTGCCGCTGGAGGTGCGGGGCAGCGAGCCCGTGCGGATGAGCACCACCGTGTGCGGCCGCACCCGGTGTTCGGCGGCGACGGCGGCGCGTGCCGTCGTCACCACCTCGTCGAGGTCCCCCTCGAAGCTCCGGTCGATCTCGTGCACCAGGGCGAGGTGCTCCTCCCCGCCGACGGTGACGGGGAAGGCGGCTCCGCCTCCGGGGCGGAGCGCCTCGTGGCACAGCTCGGCGGTCTGCTCGACGTCCTGCGGGTAGTGGTTGCGTCCGCGGACGACGACCAGGTCCTTGAGGCGGCCGACCACGTGGAGCTCGCCGTCGGCGAGGTATCCGAGGTCGCCGGTGCGCAGGAAGCGCGGTCCCGACGTGCCGGCGAGGGTGGCGCCGAAGGTGGCCTCGCTCAGCTCGGGGTGCCCCAGGTAGCCGCGCGCCGCGCCGGGCGAGTCGACCCAGATCTCGCCGACGGCGCCGGGGTCCGCGGGGCGGTGCGTGGCCGCGTCGACGATCTCGACGCGGACGTCGTCGGCGGGGATCCCGCTGGACACCACCGGTGCGCCGCCCGAGGGCGGCGCGCCGTCCACGGCCGCGGGGGCGCCCCAGCGCTTGCCGGTCACCAGGAGCGTCGCCTCGGCCAGGCCGTAGCACGGGGTGAGCGCCTCGGCCCGGAAGCCGCTGCCGGCGAAGGCCTCGGCGAACCGCCGCAGGGTGGACGGCCGCAGCGGCTCCGCGCCGTTGAAGGCGACCTCCCAGGAGCTGAGGTCGAGCCGGGCCCGCTCCTCGGGGCCGATCCGGTCCACGCACAGGTCGTAGGCGAAGTTCGGCGCCCCGCTCGCGGTCGCGCCGAACCGGCTGATCGCCTCCAGCCAGCGTCCGGGCCGCTGGGCGAACGCCGACGGCGACATCAGCACGCAGCTGCCCCCGCTGTGGACCGTGCCGAGGACCGAGCCGATCAGACCCATGTCGTGGTACATGGGCAGCCAGGAGACGATCCGGGTGTCCTCACCGGTGCGGAACAGGCGTTGGGTGACCGCGGCGTTGGACAGCAGGTTGCCGTGCGTGAGCAGGACGCCGCGCGGGTTGCTGGTGGAGCCCGAGGTGTACTGGATGAACGCCAGGGTGTCGGCGTCGGCCGCGGGCCTGGTCCACGGCTCGGCCCCGTCGTGGGGCATGTCGTCCGTGGTGACGACGCGCAGTGCCGCCGCCGCGGGCATCCGGGAGCCGAGCTTCGCCGCGAACGCGGTCGTGGTCAGCACGGTGCCGGCTCCGCAGTCCCCCACGATGCCGACGATCCGTGCCAGGGAGCGCGGCTGCCGGGTGGGCGGATAGGCGGGGACCGCGACGGCCCCGGCGTAGAGGCAGCCGAAGAAGGCGGTGACGTAGTCGAGGCCGGACGGGTAGAGGAGCACCACCTCGCGACCGCCCAGGCCGAGGGCCTGCAGGCGTGCCGCGACGGCTCGTGCTCCGGCGTCGAGCTGGGCGTACGTCAGCTCACCGGCCGGCGTCTCGCCGTCGGCCAGGTGACGGAACGCCACCCGGTCCGGGACGCGTGCCGCGGTGTCGGCGAGCAGGTCGATCCAGCTGCCCGGCGTGGGGCGAATCTCGGTCATCAGCACCTCTGTCGTCCGAACCTCCGGCTGCCGGGCGCGCAGCGCAGGCACGCCCGTGAACAAACCGACAGCCTGGCAACACGCCTGGTCAGGCAGTAGTCGGGAGCACTCCTGACAGTCGGTGGACCCATGTAGGGGGGTGGCTGCGGGCGGGCGCGACCCTAGGGTCGGGTCAGCATCCGCGCGTCGTCGAGGAGAGATGTCCTGTGTCCGTGATGTCCACGTTCAGCGTCGACCCCGTCTTCCACGGTCCGCCGACCAGCGCCAACGGCGGCTACGCGTGCGGCGTCCTGGCCGGCCTCGCCGGGGCCGCCGGCCACCTGGCGGGCCGCGCCGCGGTGACGCTGCACCTGCCCGTGCCGTTGGACGCCCCCCTGGAGTACCGGGTCGCGGGGCGGCGCGGCCATGCCTGGCACGGGGAGGAGGTGGTCGCCTCGGTGGCGTCCGCCCAGGGGGAGATCCCCGAGCCGGCGCCGGTGACGCTCGGTCAGGCAGAGCGCGCGGAGGCCGCGTTCGACGGGGCGGGGCACCCGTTCCCCACCTGCTTCGCCTGCGGCACGCAGCGCCCGGGGACGGGGCTGGGCCTGCGGCCGGGCCCGGTGGAGGGGCGGCCGCACACCGTGGCCTGCACCTGGACGCCCTCCCCGGCGCTCGCCGGGCCCGACGGCCTGGTGCCGCCGGAGATCGTGTGGAGCGCCCTGGACTGCCCGGGCGGCTGGACCACGGACCCGGTGCTCCGGCCGCGGCTGCTCGGCCGGATGACCGCCGAGATCCTGGCCATGCCCCGGGCCGGGGACCTGTGCGTGGTCGTGGCCGAACTGGAGCGGACGGAGGACCGGACGGCGGTCAACACCACCGCCCTGTACGACGGCGGCACCGGCACGCTGCTCGCCAAGGCGTCCGCCCTGTGGATCGCCGTCGACCTCGCCCCGGTCGGCTGAGGCGGCGGGCCACCGCAGCGGGCCACCGCGGCAGGTCCCCGCAGCGGGTCACCGCAGCGGGTCACCGCAGCGGGTCACCGCAGCGGAGAACGAGTGAGGGGGGGGCGGCGCGGGGCCGGGCGGCCGGCGCGGCCCGCGGCTCGGCCCAGCCCGTCTCGCCGAGGGTGACGACCCTTTCCCCCTCGGCCGGGCC
>NZ_JBEOVU010000028.1:0-104489 GCF_040295685.1 Streptomyces sp. NPDC002734 | reverse complement strand
GTGAGCCCCGGATTCACTGCTGGAGCAGTGAATCCGGGGCTCACCTCCGTCAGAGGCCTGCGGCCTCGGCCAGGTCGGTGCGGAGGGCGGCCAGGGTCTCGGCGGCGCGGGCGCGGGCGGCGGGGAGACCGGCGTGGTCCGCGACCGGGACCACGGCCTCCAGGTAGCACTTCAGCTTCGGCTCCGTGCCGCTCGGCCGTACGATCACCCGCGCGCCGTCCAGCGTGTAGCGCAGCCCGTCGGTCGGCGGCAGCGCCTCCGTGCCCTCGGACAGGTCCTCGGCCCGGGTGACCGCGAGGCCGGCCAGGCGGGTGGGCGGGTTCTCCCGCAGCCGCCGCATCGCGTCGGCGATGACGGACAGGTCCGCGACCCGCACCGACAGCTGGTCGGTCGCGTGCAGACCGTGCTCCACGGCGAGGTCGTCGAGCAGGTCGAGCAGGGTGCGCCCCTGCTCCTTGAGCCCGGACGCCAGCTCGGTGATCGCCAGCGCGGCGGTGACGCCGTCCTTGTCCCGTACGCCGTCCGGGTCGACGCAGTAGCCGAGGGCCTCTTCGTAGCCGTAGCGCAGGCCCTCCACGCGGGAGATCCACTTGAAGCCGGTGAGCGTCTCCTCGTACCCGAGGCCCGCCGCCCCGGCGATCCGGCCGAGCAGCGAGGACGACACGATCGACTCGGCGAAGGTGCCACGCGCGCCCCGGGACACCAGGTGCGCGGCCAGCAGCGCGCCCACCTCGTCGCCCCGCAGCATCCGCCAGTCGCCGGAGCCGTCCGGCACCGCGACCGCGCACCGGTCCGCGTCCGGGTCGTTGGCGATCACCAGGTCGGGGGCGGGGTCGGCCTTGCGGGCGGTGGCGAAGGCGAGGTCCATCGCTCCCGGCTCCTCCGGGTTGGGGAAGGCCACGGTCGGGAAGGCCGGGTCGGGCTCCGCCTGCTCGGCGACCAGCACCGGCTCGGGGAAGCCGGCGCGGGCGAAGGCCGCCAGCACCACGTCCTTGCCGACGCCGTGCATGGCCGTGTAGACGGTCCGGGCGGTCCGGGCGGAGCCCGGCGCGAGCACCGCGTCGGTGCGCGCCAGGTAGGCGTCCAGGACGGAGTCGTCCAGGATCTCCCAGCCGGACTCCGGCCGCGGCACGTCGTGCAGCGAGGCCACCGCCGCGATCTCGGCGGCGATCTCCGCGTCTGCCGGCGGGACGATCTGCGAGCCGTCGCCCAGGTACACCTTGTAGCCGTTGTCCCGCGGCGGGTTGTGGCTCGCGGTGACCTCGACGCCGGCCACCGCGCCCAGGTGGCGGATCGCGAACGCCAGCACCGGCGTCGGCAGCGGCCGGGGGAGCACGGCGGCGCGCAGACCCGCGCCGGTCATCACGGCGGCGGTGTCCCGCGCGAAGTCGGCGGACTTGTACCGGGCGTCGTAGCCGACGACGACCAGCCCGTCGCCCTGGCCGCGGGCGCGCAGGTAGGCGGCCAGGCCGGCGGCCGCGCGGATCACCACCGAGCGGTTCATCCGCATTGGGCCCGCGCCCAGCTCGCCGCGCAGGCCGGCGGTGCCGAACTGGAGGGTGCCGGCGAAACGCTCGGCGAGCGCGGCCTCGTCGCCCGCCTCGATCAGGGCGCTCAGTTCCGCCCGGGTGTCCGGGTCCGGGTCCTCGGCGAGCCAGGCCTGCGCCCGGGCGATCAGGGTGTCCTGCACGGTGGGTTCGTCCTCCGGTTCGGTGTTCGGTTCGCGGTGGGGCGGGTTCCCCCGCACGGGGATTCCGCTCCCGGTCCGTGAACCCGGCCTGCCCGGGGCGGGTCGTCCTGCCGGGGGCCGACCTCCCCGGGACGGGAAGCCCGCCGGGGCGGAGCCGCAGCCTCGTGCGGGCCCACCCCGGTGCGCGCGGGGCGCGGCGCCGTCAGAGGCGCGGCAGCAGCCGGGCGAGGAGCTCGCCCATGCGGGTGGCGCTGTCGCGGCCGGACTGCAGGACCTCCTCGTGGTTGAGCGGCTCGCCGGTCATGCCGGCCGCCAGGTTGGTGACCAGGGAGACGCCCAGCACGTCGGCGCCGGCCTCGCGGGCCGCGATCGCCTCGAGGGTGGTGGACATGCCGACCAGGTCCGCGCCCATGGCGCGGGCCATCCGGATCTCGGCGGGCGTCTCGTAGTGCGGGCCGGGGAACTGCGCGTAGACGCCTTCCTCCAGGCTCGGGTCGACCTCACGGCACAGCTCGCGCAGGCGCGTGGAGTACAGGTCGGTGAGGTCCACGAAGTTCGCGCCGACGATCGGGGAGGTGGCCGTCAGGTTGATGTGGTCGGAGATCAGCACCGGCTGGCCGGGACGCATGCCTTCGCGCAGGCCGCCGCAGCCGTTGGTGAGGACCACCGTGCGGCAGCCCGCGGCGGCCGCGGTGCGCACGCCGTGGACCACGGAGGCGACGCCGCGGCCCTCGTAGTAGTGGGTGCGGCCCAGGAAGACCAGGACCCGGCGGTCGCCGAGCAGGTACGACCGGACGCGCCCGCCGTGGCCTTCGACCGCCGGGGGCGGGAAGCCGGGGAGCTCGGTGACCTCCAGATCGGTCTCCGGAGTGCCGAGGGCGTCGACGGCAGGGGCCCAGCCCGAACCCAGCACCAGGGCGACGTCGTGGGTCTCGGCGCCCGTGAGCTGCCGGAGGCGGTCGGCCGCCGCCGCGGCGGCCGCGTAGGGGTCGTCCCGAAGAAGAGAAGCGTTCACCCGCCAGACCCTATCCCTTCTACCCCTACGCGCGTAGATCCGAGGGGGTTCGCGGCCCGATCGTTGCCGTGTCGTTTCCGTCCCCGCACAGGGGCCCCGCCGCCCCCGCGAGGTGGCGTCGGCGGACCCCGGGCGGTGTGATCTTGAAGGGTGCGGGACAATGGGGCACGTGACTCGGATCGTGATCATTGGTGGCGGGCCCGGCGGATACGAGGCGGCCCTGGTCGCCGCGCAGCTCGGCGCGGAGGTGACCGTCGTCGACGCGGACGGTCTGGGCGGTGCGTCGGTGCTGACCGACTGCGTGCCGTCGAAGACGCTCATCGCGACGGCCGAGGTGATGACCACCTTCGACTCGTCGTACGAGGAGCTGGGGATCATCGTCGCCGACGACACCCCGCACATAGACTCTCCCGCCCGTGTCGTGGGCGTGGACCTCGGCAAGGTGAACCGTCGTGTGAAGCGGCTGGCGCTGGCCCAGTCGCACGACATCACCGCCTCCGTCACCCGGGCGGGCGCCCGGGTGCTGCGGGGCCGCGGCCGCCTGGAGGGCCTTCAGGCCGCCGACGGCTCGCGCAAGGTGGTCGTGCGGGCGGTGGACGGCAGCGAGGAGACGCTCACCGCGGACGCCGTGCTGATCGCCACCGGCGGTCACCCCCGTGAGGTGCCCGACGCCCGGCCCGACGGCGAGCGGATCCTGAACTGGACCCAGGTGTACGACCTCGACGAGCTCCCCGAGGAGCTCATCGTGGTCGGTTCCGGCGTCACCGGCGCCGAGTTCGCCGGCGCGTACCAGGCGCTGGGCTCCCGCGTCACGCTGGTCTCCAGCCGTGACCGCGTGCTGCCGGGCGAGGACCCGGACGCCGCCGCGGTGCTGGAGGACGTGTTCCGCCGGCGCGGCATGAACGTGATGTCCCGCTCGCGCGCCGCGTCCGCCAAGCGGGTGGGCGACCGGGTGGAGGTCACCCTCTCCGACGGCCGGGTGATCAGCGGCACGCACTGCCTGATGGCGGTCGGCGCGATCCCCAACACCCACGACATGGGCCTGGAGGAGTCCGGCGTCCGGCTGAAGGACTCCGGCCACATCTGGACCGACAAGGTCTCCCGGACCACCGCGCCCGGCGTCTACGCGGCCGGCGACGTCACCGGCGTCTTCGCGCTGGCCTCGGTGGCGGCCATGCAGGGCCGGATCGCGATGTACCACTTCCTGGGCGACGCGGTGGCCCCGCTCAACCTGAAGGCCGTCTCCTCCAACGTCTTCACCGACCCGGAGATCGCCACCGTCGGCTACACCCAGGCCGACGTGGACGCCGGCAAGATCGACGCCCGGGTGGTGAAGCTGCCGCTGCTGCGCAATCCGCGCGCCAAGATGCAGGGCATCCGGGACGGCTTCGTGAAGATCTTCGCGCGGCCCGGCACCGGGATCGTGGTCGGCGGCGTGGTGGTCGCCCCGCGCGCCTCCGAGCTCATCCACCCGATCTCCATCGCGGTGGACAACAACCTGACCGTGGAGCAGATCGCAAACGCGTTCACGGTGTATCCCTCGCTGTCCGGCTCCATCGCCGAGGTGGCGCGCCAGCTGCACACCCGCAAGTCCTGACCCCCCCTTCTCCAGCGCAGCGCCGGCCCCAACTCGGGGCCGGCGCTTGGCGTTTCCGGGGCCCGTGCGGAGCCGGCCGACTTCGCCGATCACGGTCCGTCGTCGCCCATGCGTGTGGCATAGTCCCCCGCGCGACGCCTTATACCACCCTGGACCTTCGAGTGCGTACATCTTCTGCAATTCGCCGCAAACTGCTGAAACCCGGCGGTCGTTGGGGTTACTGTCAGTTTCGTGTTCGCTGCAGAACGTCGTCAATTGATCCTCGAAATGGTGCGCGCCAACGGAGCGGTGTCGCTCCGTGAGCTCGCCCGCGTCGTCCAGACCTCCGAAGTGACCGTGCGGCGGGACGTGCGCGCGCTGGAGGCAGAAGGACTCCTCGACCGCCGTCACGGCGGTGCGGTACTGCCCGGCGGGTTCACGCGGGAGTCGGGCTTCCCGCAGAAATCCCATCTCGCCACCGCCGAGAAGACCGCCATCGCCGACCTCGCCGCGGGCTTCGTCGAGGAGGGCGAGGCCATCGTGGTCGGGGCAGGCACCACTACGCAGGAGCTGGCCCGCCGGCTCGCGCGGGTGCCCGGCCTGACGGTGGTCACCAACTCCCTGCTGGTGGCGCAGGCGCTCGCCCACGCCAACCGGGTGGAGGTCGTGATGACCGGCGGCACCCTGCGGGGCTCCAACTACGCGCTGGTGGGCAGCGGGGCGGAGCAGTCCCTGCAAGGGCTGCGGGTCTCCAAGGCCTTCCTGTCGGGCAGCGGCCTGACCGCCGAGCGGGGCCTGTCCACGTCCAACATGCTCTCCGCGTCCGTCGACCGTGCGCTGGTGCAGGCCGCCTCCGAGGTGGTGGTCCTGGCGGACCACTCCAAGCTGGGCACCGACACGATGTTCCAGACGGTTCCGACGGAGCTGATCACCCGTCTGGTGACGGACGAGCCGCCGGGTCACGACGAGCGCTCCGCGACGGAGTTGCAGGCGCTGGCCGATCAGGGGGTGCAGATCGCGGTGGCCGGGACGCCGGGGTCGGAGCGGGCGGAGCCGCCGGGGAGCGGGCGTCAGCGGCGGGACGTGCCGCTGCCGGGGCCGCGGCGGGGGCACGCGCCCGGGGGGCCGCAGCTTCGCGCCGCGTCCGTCCTCGGGGAGGGCGCCCAGCAGGAGCGGACCGCGGCCCGCGTCGCCGACATGCGCCGCCGCTGACCCCGCCCGTGTGACGGGGCCTCCCTTTCACGAGGGCGGGGGCTCCCTTTCGCGGGGCGCGTCCCAAGGGCGAAGCCCGCGCAAACACCGCGTCCCCCTGGGCCCCGCCCCCGGGGGGCGGCGCCGGGTGCACTCCCCTCCACCCCTGCGGGCAATCGTGCCGCTGGGCGATGGGGGTCCCCCCGGACGAAGTCTGGGGGAGGGTGGGCGCAGGGGCCCACGTACTCGGGGGACGGTTCGCTCCCCGGAACCTCAGGTCCCTCCTGGGAAGGGGGCGGGTCGGGGGACAGAACGGTGCTGTCCACCTGGGCCGGTGCTCAGGTCGCGCTGCGGTGAGGACACGTGCGTGCGGTGCCGTTGGCTTGCGCGGGGTGGGGGGAGCCGCTCGCCGCGGAGGCGCCGCCCTGCGCCCGCCTCCCCCAAGGACTTCGTCCAGGGGGTACCCCCACCCCCAAGCTCTCGGCTTCGCTCGAGCAGGGGGGACCCCCATCGCCCCCTGGGCGGCCCAGCCGCCCGCAGGGGGTGGCACCGGCACCTCCCCGCGCGGGCCGGCCGGGCAGGGGGCGGAGGCGGTGGCCGGGCGGTGGTGTCCGGTGAGGCGCCGGGAAACGACGCCGCCCGCGCCGGTGGGGGCGCGGGCGGCGGGGTGGACGGGAGGCTCCCGGGGGAGGTCAGTCCTTGATCTCGCAGATGGGGGCGCCGGAGCTGATGGAGGCGCCGATCTCCGCGGAGAGCCCCTTCACCGTGCCGGACCGGTGCGCGTTCAGCGGCTGCTCCATCTTCATGGCCTCCAGGACGACGATCAGGTCGCCTTCCTTGACCTCCTGGCCCTCCTCGACCGCGACCTTGACGATCGTGCCCTGCATGGGCGAGGCGAGGGTGTCGCCGGACGCGGCCGGCCCGGACTTCTTCGCGGCGCGCCGCTTCGGCTTGGCGCCCGCGGCCAGCCCCGTGCGGGCCAGGGACATGCCGAGCGAGGAGGGCAGCGAGACCTCCAGCCGCTTGCCGCCGACCTCGACCACGACCGTCTCGCGGTCGGCCTCGTCGTCGCCCTCGGCGTCGGCGGGGGCCGCGAACGGCGGGATCTCGTTGACGAACTCGCTCTCGATCCACCGGGTGTAGATGGTGAACGGGTCCTCGGAGCCGGTGAGCTCCGGGGCGAACGCCGGGTCACGGACCACCGCGCGGTGGAACGGGATGGCGGTGGCCATGCCCTCGACCTTGAACTCGTCCAGGGCGCGCGCGGCCCGCTGAAGGGCCTCCTTGCGGGTGCGGCCGGTGACGATCAGCTTGGCGAGCAGGGAGTCCCAGGCCGGGCCGATGACGCTGCCGGACTCGACGCCCGCGTCCAGACGGACACCCGGACCGGACGGCGCCTCGAAGACGGTGACGGTACCCGGCGCGGGCAGGAAGCCGCGGCCCGGGTCCTCGCCGTTGATGCGGAACTCGAAGGAGTGGCCCCGCAGTTCGGGGTCGCCGTACCCGAGCTCCTCGCCGTCGGCGATGCGGAACATCTCGCGCACCAGGTCGATGCCGGCGACCTCCTCGGTCACCGGGTGCTCCACCTGGAGACGGGTGTTGACCTCGAGGAAGGAGATCGTGCCGTCCGCGCCGACCAGGAACTCGACGGTACCCGCACCGACGTAGCCGGCCTCCTTGAGGATGGCCTTGGACGCCGCGTACAGCTCCTCGACCTGCGCCTCGGAGAGGAACGGCGCGGGGGCCTCCTCGACCAGCTTCTGGTGGCGGCGCTGGAGGGAGCAGTCACGGGTGGAGACCACGACGACGTTGCCGTGCTTGTCGGCGAGGCACTGGGTCTCGACGTGACGCGGCTTGTCCAGGTAGCGCTCGACGAAGCACTCGCCCCGGCCGAAGGCCGCGACGGCCTCGCGGACGGCGGAGTCGTAGAGCTCCGGCACCTCTTCGAGGGTGCGGGCGACCTTCAGGCCGCGGCCGCCGCCGCCGAACGCCGCCTTGATGGCGATGGGCAGGCCGTGCTCCTTGGCGAACGCCACCACCTCGTCGGCGCCGGACACCGGGTCCGGGGTGCCGGCGACCAGCGGGGCGCCCGCGCGCTGCGCGATGTGACGGGCGGCCACCTTGTCGCCGAGGTCGCGGATGGCCTGCGGCGGCGGACCGATCCAGTTCAGCCCGGCGTCGATCACCGCCTGCGCGAACTCCGCGTTCTCGGACAGGAACCCGTAGCCGGGGTGGATCGCGTCCGCGCCCGAGTCCGCGGCGGCCTTGAGCACCTTGGCGATGTCCAGGTAGCTGGTCGCCGGGGTGTCACCGCCGAGGGCGAACGCCTCGTCCGCGACCCGCACATGCAGAGCGTCCCGGTCGGGGTCGGCATACACGGCCACGCTCGCGATACCGGCATCCCGGCACGCCCGGGCGACGCGGACTGCGATTTCGCCACGGTTGGCGATGAGCACCTTGCGCACGATTGAGGCTCCCTCCTTGAAACAAGCCGAGTTTAGGGACTGCCGACACGTCACTACGACCCGTACACAGTGGTGAGCTTGCCCACACGGAGTGTGAAGCGAGGGCCTGGCGGCGGGTGCCGAACCGTGAAATCCCTTGTAGCACCGGGCGGTGCGGGACTCCCCCCGGAAACCCTAGCCCGGCGATGTGGCCCAGGTCTCTGTAAAGCCACGCCGCCGCGGGCCGTGTTTCTTTGTCGGGTCCCTACGAACACCTCGTGGAATCTTTGCGGTCGCCGGAACTCTTGTCGCTTCTCTTACCCGTGAGTAACGTTCACGCCACCTTGGGAAGTACCCCGGGTAATACGCCGGGCGGGTCAATGGGAGCCTTGCGGAGGGCTCTTCCAGCCCCAGGGCACGGCGGAATCAGCGGAAGTGGGTGGGGCCGGTGGTGCGCAGGACGGTGGGCTTCGTCCTGGCGGTGGCGATGTTCGCCGAGGCGGCCGGGGTGGCGTGGCTCAACTGGTTCTTGGCCATGATGGTGCAGAACCAGCAGATGTCTCTGGCGGGCCTCGACCCGGACATGGTGGCGCGGTCGTCGCGCGTCGGGGCGGTGCTGTTCGCCCTCTTCTTCGTGGGGTGCGGCGTGCTGGTCGTGGTCTCCGCGGTCCGCAACCGCGCGCCGGGACGGTTCGCCACGGGGCTGCTGGTGACGGTGGCCGTGGTGCACGGAGTCCTCGGCGCGGCGGCGTTCGCGCTGGTGGGGGTGAAGGCGTTCGCGGTCCTCGCGGCGGTGCTGGTGCTGATCCTCCTCTTCCTGTCCTCGCCGGGACGGCCGCGGGTCGCCGGCCCCGACGCCGCCTCCGGCCCCGGGGCCGAGCAGCCGCCGGCGGCACCGTCCGACCCGGCGCCGGCCGTCGCGGGCTGACCCCGCCGCACGACGGGAGCCGGGCGGGGCGCCGCCGATGCGCGTTGGGGCGGCACCACCGGTTCACCCGGCCGGTGCCGTCCCGGCCGCCGTCCCCGGCGCCCCGTTCGGCGCACCACCCGCGTGCCGTTCACGGGGCCGGCGACGGGGGCGTCTCGCCCATCCCTCCACCGCGCCTCGACCCGCCGCCGAGCCGGGTCAGCCCCCGCTCCGTCGCGACCCGAGCCGTCGTCGAGCCGGGTCAGCCCCCGCTCCGTCGCGACCCGAGCCGTCGTCGAGGCGGTGCGAGCCCCGCTGCACCAAGGCCCGACCCGCCGTCGAGGCGTATGAGCCTCCTTCGACCCCGGCCCGACCCTCCGTAGAGAGGGCGCAAGCACCGCTCCACCGCCGCTCGACCTGCTGTCGAGCCGGGCAGGCGCCGCTCCACCGCAGACCCGCCTCCCGTCGAGCCGCAGCACAGCGGGAGTCGACCCCGGCGCTCGCGCCGGAGTGACACATCGTCCGGGGCGGCGCCGGCCGAACCGGGCGCTCGAGCCTCGCCCCACCGCGCCCCGACCCGCCGTCGAGCCGGGTCACGTTCCGCCCCACCGCGCCCCGACCCGCTTGCGAGGCGGCGGACGCCGGTGCGGGTGTGCCCGGGCCGCCGCTCCGGCACCGCCGGACGCCGCCTTCGCGTGCCCTTCAGCCGGGCCGGGCCGGGCCGTGCCGCACAACTGTGGCCCGGCCCGGTTGCGGTCTACTCGCCGGGCCAGTTCGGGCGGCGCTTCTCGTTGAACGCGGCGACCCCCTCCGCGCGGTCGCCGGAGAACGCCACCGTGCGCCACGCGTTGTCCTCGAGGTCGAGGCCGGAGGGGAGGTCCTTGCCCCAGCCGAGCCGCATCGCCCGCTTGGCGGCGCGCAGGCCCACCGGGGAGTTCGCGGCGATCCGTGCGGCGAGGGCCAGGGATTCCTCGCGGTCCGTGCCCTCGTCGACGAGCAGGTCGACCAGGCCCAGTTCACGGGCCTCGGCCGCCTCCACCCGCCGCGCGGTGAAGATGAGCTCGGCGGCCCGCGCCGCGCCCACCCGGCGCGGCAGCAGCTGCGTGCCGCCGCCGCCGGGGATGACGCCCACCGACACCTCCGGCAGCCCCACCACCGCCGTGCGGTCCGCGACGATCAGGTCGCAGGAGAGCGCGATCTCGAAGCCGCCGCCCAGGGCGAAGCCGTGCACCGAGGCGATCGTCGGCATCGGCAGTTCCAGCACGCCCGTGTACGCGGCCCGGTTGACGGGCCGCTGAAGCCGCAGCTGCGCGTCGCTGAAGCCGTTCCGCTCCTTGAGGTCCGCGCCCACGCAGAACGCCCGCTCGTGACTGGAGGTCAGCACGACGACGCGGGCGTCCGGGGCCGCCGACAGCGCGTCGCAGGCGGCGGTGAGGGAGCGGGCCATGTCCGTGGAGACCGCGTTCATCGCCCGCGGACGGTCCAGCACCAGCTCGGCGACGTACCCGTGCCGGACCACCCGCACGAACTCCCCGTACCGCTCGCCGTCCTTCGGCTCCGCCTGCTCCGCGCCCCGCGCGCGTTCCGCTGGGGCCTGGTGCTCGCTCATGGTGGACGACCTCCCGGTTCGACGACTGCACTGTTGTCGCCGGGGATCATCTCAGGGCGTCAGGGACGGTTGCCCCGCCGGGTGAGCAGCCACGGCTCGACCACGCCGAGGCCACGCACCGGCCGCTGCCACATGGGCTGCAGGGCGAACCGGTACCGCTCCTCCTCGTCCTCCTTGACCTGCTCCTCGGCGGCCGGCGCGTCCTGGGTGCGGCGCAGCTCCTGAGCCAGCTCGCTGTCGACCAGGACGGCGTCCTTCGGGGCTATGGAGGTGAGGCGGGAGGCCAGGTTCACCGTCGTGCCGAAGACGTCGCCCATCCGGGTGGTGACGGTGCCGAAGGCCATGCCGACGCGCAGTTCGGGCATGGTCTCGTCGTGGGAGAGGGTCTCGATCAGACGCAGCGCGATGTCGGCGGCGACCCCCGCGTCGTCGGCGACGTAGAGGACCTCGTCGCCGAGGGTCTTCACCAGCCGGCCGCCGTGCGCGGCGACCAGGTCGGCGGCGGTCGTCTCGAACGCCTCCACCAGCTCGCCCAGCTCCTCCTCCTCGAGGCGGCGGGTCAGCCGGGTGAAGCCGACCAGGTCGGCGAAGGCGACGCACAGGCGGCGGTCGACCATCTCCTCGTCGTCGGCCGTCTGGATGACGCGCCCGGTCGCGGCGGCGAGCTGGCGGCGCCAGACGTAGACGAGGAACTCCTGAAGCTCGGGCAGGAGCAGCTCGATGAGCGGGTAGGTCACCTCGGTGCGGGTCATGCCCGGCTCGGGGGGCTCGGTGAGGCCCTCCAGAAAGGAATCGATCTGCCATTCCGCCAGACGGGCGGTGGTCTGGCCGGTCGAGCGGGCGACCTGGACCGCCATGGCCTCGCTGAGCAGGCCCGCCTCGACGAGACCGGCGAGGCGGCGCAGGGCGAGCACGTCGGCCTCGGTGAGGGCCTTGGCCTGGCCGATGTCGGCGAAGCCCATGGCGCGCCAGAAGCGGGAGGCCAGCTCCATGGAGACGCCCGCGCTCCGGGCCGCCTGGAAGGGGCTGTAGCGGCGCTCGGCACCGAGGATCAGGGACTCCAGGCGCAGGGCCAGCGGGTCCTCGTCGGACGTGCCCGTGGTGTTCTGCGCGGCGGTGCGGTCGGCGGCGGTGGGTTCCTCGCCGCGGTCGGAGCCGGAGAAGGGGCGCTCGTCGCCGGCTCTGCCGGGCCGGCTGTCGCCGTCCGTGGACCCGGCGGCGCCCTCACCCTCGGAGCCGTCGTCGGCGGGTGCCGCGGAACCGTCGGAGCCGTCGGAGTCACGGGACCCGGAGCCGGAGCCCGGGCCGGACTCGGAGGCCGGGCCGGAGTGGGAGCCGGAGTCGCCCGCGGCCTCCGCGTCGGCGGGCCGGGGGCCCAGGGAGGCGTCGGCGGAGCGGTCGGCAGCGCGGCCGGGGCCGGGCCGGGGGTCGCCGTCCGGTCCGGGATGTCCGCCGGTGCCGGAGCCCGCGTCGTCGACGGTCACGCCTGTTGCCCTTCCGATCTGCCGAGGTCAGGTTTGGACCGGCCTCAACTCTACGGCAGGTGTGCCGCAGCTCACTCCCCGATCGCACCGCCGGAGTGGTGTGCCCCGGGCGCACCGCTCCGCGGCCCTCACCACCCCGCGTGGGCGGGCCCTCGTCACGCCGGGCGGAGGTGGACGATGTCGCCGGCGGAGACGGGGTGGCGGGAGCCGTCGGCGGCGGTGATGACGAGGCGGCCGTCGCCGTCGAGCGCGGTGGCCTCGCCCACCAGGTCGTCGCCGCCCGGCAGCTGGGCGCGCACCTGCCGCCCGAGGGTCGCGCAGCCCGCCGCGTACGTCTCCAGGAGCCCGCTCATCTCGGGGTCGCCGCCGACCACCCGCCAGCGGGTGTACCACTGCTCCAGGGAGCGCAGGACGCCGCGCAGCAGCGTGTCGCGGTCGGTGACCTCCGCGCCCGCCAGCGCGAGGGAGCCCGCCGTCGGCACGGGCAGCTCGTCCGCACGGAGCGTGACGTTGAGGCCGACGCCCACCACCACGCCCTCGGTGCCGGCCCGTTCCGCGAGGATCCCGCCGGCCTTGCGCTCCTGCCCGTCGACCGTGACCAGCAGGTCGTTGGGCCACTTCAGGGCCGTGTCGAGGCCGGCCGTGCGGGCCAGACCGGTCGCCACCGCGACGCCGGTGAGCAGCGGCAGCCATCCCCAGCGGGTGACCGGGACGTCGTTGGGGGCCAGCAGCACGGAGAAGAACAGCCCCGAGCGGGCGGGCGCCGACCACACCCGGTCCAGCCGCCCGCGCGCCGCGGACTGCTCCTCGGCCACCAGCACCGCGCCCTCCTCGGCCCGGCCCGCGCGCGCCGCCGCGACCAGGTCGGAGTTGGTGGAGCCGGTGACCGGCACGACGTCGAGGGCGGTCCACACGGAGTCCTCCCGCACCAGCGCCCGCCGCAGCGCGGCGGCGTTCAGGGGCGGGCGGTCGAGGTCCGACCAGCGGCCTGCGGCCGGGACCCCGTCGCCGGGGGAGGAAGGGCGTTCTGAGCGATCACGCGGCGTCATGCAACCCAGCGTAGGTGTGGGATACGCCGCACTGCCGGACGGGCGGTCCGCCATTACGCTACGGCTGAGTAACCATCCTCCCGCCGACACCCCCCTCCACGCCGAACACCGACGTCAAACACACCACCAGCAGGGAGCCGCACCCCCGATGGCCGAGCCGGAAGAGCTGCAGCAGGGCGACATTCACACCACCGCGGGCAAGCTGGCGGATCTCCGGAACCGCATCGAGCAGGCCACGCACGCCGGTTCGGGCAAGGCGGTGGAGAAGCAGCACGCCAAGGGCAAGCTGACCGCCCGTGAGCGGATCGAACTCCTCATGGACGACGGCTCGTTCGTGGAACTCGACGAGTTCGCCCGGCACCGTTCCACCAACTTCGGCCTGGAGCGGAACCGGCCGTACGGCGACGGCGTGGTGACCGGCTACGGCACCGTCGACGGCCGCCCGGTCGCGGTGTTCTCCCAGGACTTCACCGTCTTCGGCGGAGCCCTCGGCGAGGTCTACGGGCAGAAGATCGCCAAGGTGATGGACTTCGCGCTGAAGACCGGCTGCCCGGTCATCGGCATCAACGACTCCGGCGGCGCCCGCATCCAGGAGGGCGTGGCCTCGCTGGGCGCGTACGGCGAGATCTTCCGCCGCAACACGCACGCCTCGGGCGTGATCCCGCAGATCAGCCTGGTCGTCGGCCCGTGCGCGGGCGGCGCGGTGTACTCGCCCGCCATCACCGACTTCACCGTGATGGTCGACAAGACCTCGCACATGTTCATCACCGGCCCCGACGTCATCAAGACGGTCACCGGCGAGGACGTCGGCTTCGAGGAGCTGGGCGGCGCGCACACCCACAACTCCCTGTCGGGCGTGGCCCATCACATGGCCGGCGACGAGAAGGACGCGGTCGAGTACGTCAAGCAGCTGCTGTCGTACCTGCCGTCGAACAACCTGAGCGAGGCGCCGTCCTTCCCGGAGGAGGCCGACCTCACGGTCACCGACGAGGACCTGGAGCTCGACCGGCTGATCCCGGACAGCGCCAACCAGCCGTACGACATGCACACCGTGCTCGAACACATCCTGGACGACGGGGAGTTCTTCGAGACGCAGCCGCTGTTCGCGCCGAACATCCTCACCGGCTTCGGCCGCGTCGAGGGCCGCCCGGTGGGCGTGGTCGCCAACCAGCCGATGCAGTTCGCCGGCTGCCTGGACATCAAGGCCAGCGAGAAGGCGGCACGGTTCGTCCGGACGTGTGACGCCTTCAACGTGCCGGTGCTGACGTTCGTGGACGTGCCCGGCTTCCTGCCGGGCGTCGGCCAGGAGCACGACGGCATCATCCGCCGCGGCGCCAAGCTGATCTACGCCTACGCGGAGGCCACCGTCCCGCTGATCACCGTGATCACCCGGAAGGCGTTCGGCGGCGCGTACGACGTGATGGGCTCCAAGCACCTGGGCGCCGACCTCAACCTGGCGTGGCCGACGGCGCAGATCGCGGTGATGGGCGCGCAGGGCGCGGTCAACATCCTGCACCGCAGGACGCTGGCCGAGGCCGAGGCCAACGGCGAGGATCTCGAGGCGGTGCGGGCGCGGCTGATCCAGGAGTACGAGGACACGCTGCTGAACCCGTACATCGCCGCGGAGAACGGTTACGTGGACGCGGTGGTCGCGCCGTCCCAGACCCGCTCGCAGATCGTCCGCGGGCTGCGTCATCTGCGCACCAAGCGGGAATCACTTCCGCCGAAGAAGCACGGCAACATCCCGCTCTAGGAAGGGTCCTGGCTATGACGATCAAGGTCGTGCGCGGCAACCCGACACCCGAGGAGCTGGCCGCCGCACTGGCGGTGGTCCGAGCCCGCGCCGCGGCCGTCGCCGCGGCGCCGGGGGAGGGGGCCGACGGGACGCGGGACGCCTGGTCCGACCCGGCCGCCCTGGCCGCGCGCCGGCTCCCGCAGCCGGGCCCGGGCGCCTGGGCCCGCACCTACTGGCCCGCCTGACCCGCACCCCCAGGGAGGCCGGGGCCGAACGACACGCAGGGGCCGGTGGACGACCACCGGCCCCTGCGCCGTTCCCGCGGCGCCGTTCCCGCGACGCGGCGCCCCGCCGTGCCGCCCCGAGTGCCCCGTGCCGCGCCGCCCCGGCCCGTGCCGTGACGCGGGCCACTCCACCGCGGTGACCCGTGTGACCTGCGGGGACGTGGGCGACGGGGGAGGCCGGGGGCGGCCTGAGTACGCGTACTCAGGCGGCGGGCGGGGCGGGGCCGCATGCTCGGTGGTGTGCTCTGGTCCGACCCCGATCCCCAGGCCGGGCCGCCCGAGGAACTGCGCAGGACGCAGGTCATGCTCCGGCGGCTCGGCGTCCTGATGGCCCTCGCGATGATCCTCGCCATGGTGGTCCTCGGCGTCGATACGCTGCCCCTATGACCGATCAGATCGACCACCGGCCCGCAGGCCACGCCGCCGGCCGGCCCCGCCGCCTCGTCCTGGCGTCCCAGTCCCCCGCCCGGCTCGGACTGCTCCGGCAGGCCGGGTTCGCCCCCGAGGTGATCGTCAGCGGCGTGGACGAGGACGCCGTGACCGCCCCCACCCCCGCCGAGCTGGCCCTCGCGCTCGCCGAGGCCAAGGCATCCGTGGTCGCCGCCCGCCCCGAGGCGGCCGGCGCCCTGGTGATCGGCTGCGACTCCGTGCTCGACCTGGACGGCGAACCGCTGGGCAAGCCGGCCGACGCCGCCGAGGCCACCGCCCGCTGGAAGGCGATGCGGGGCCGCGCCGGCGTCCTGCAGACCGGTCACTGCGTGTACGACACCACCACCGGCCGGTACACCTCCGGCACCGCCTCCACTGTGGTCCGCTTCGGCGACCCCACCGACGAGGAGATCGACGCCTACGTCGCCACCGGCGAGCCGCTGCACGTGGCGGGCGCGTTCACCCTGGACGGGCGGTCCGCGCCGTTCGTCGAGGGGATCGACGGCGACCACGGCAACGTCATCGGTCTCAGCCTCCCGCTCCTGCGGCGCCTGCTCGGCAAGCTCGACGTCAGCGTCACCGAGCTCTGGGTCTGACCCCGTCCACCGAGCGGTCCCGTCACGGAAAGTGACTGCCGCTCGCTCTCCGACGTCACGTTTGCGGCGAAACGTCCCTAGCCTGAAGGCATGGCAGAGGAGAACCGCCTGCGCGCGGTCGTCACGCTGGCC
This sequence comes from Streptomyces sp. NPDC002734, assembly GCF_040295685.1. Classification (NCBI taxonomy): domain Bacteria; kingdom Bacillati; phylum Actinomycetota; class Actinomycetes; order Kitasatosporales; family Streptomycetaceae; genus Streptomyces; species Streptomyces sp. NPDC002734. Next base: position 88,348 of record NZ_JBEOVU010000028.1, on the reverse strand, counting down.
CAGGGCATGGCCGCCGCCAGGACGCCCCGGGAGTCCTGGCGGGCCGCCGCCCTGGGCGCGAGTCACGCGCTGGGCGGCAGCTTCGCCGCGCTGTCGGTGTGGGAGCGGGAGATGGGCCGGCTCCGCGTCCTGGTCAACGTCGGCGAGCGCGCCCCGGACGAGGAGGAGTTCCCCCGCTCCGAGTCCTACCCGGTGCACCAGTTCCCGGAGATCACCGAGTTCCTGCACGAGCGCTGGGCCAACGGCGGGGAGCCGGACGCCTGGGTGGAGACCGTCGACGGCGGCCCGGCGAAGGGGTCCCCCGACGACCGCGCCGGGTACTGCCACCAGCGGGTCGCCGCGCTGCGCCGCCGGGGCCGCGGCTGCTGCGTGATCGCGCCGATCGTGCTGCACGGCCGCGCCTGGGGCGAGCTGTACGTGGCCCGGCCGCTGGGCGCGCCCGTCTTCGGCCGCTCCGACGCCGACTTCGCCACCGTCCTGGCCGCCGTGGTCGCCGCCGGGCTCGCCCAGATGAAGCGCCTGGAGGAGGCCGAGCGCCTCGCCTTCACCGACGCCCTGACCGGCCTCGCCAACCGCCGCGCCGTCGACGCCCGCCTGGACGAGGCCATCGAACGGCACCGCAAGGAGGGCGCCGTGGTCAGCCTGGTGGTCTGCGACCTCAACGGGCTCAAGCAGGTCAACGACACCCTCGGTCACGCGGCCGGCGACCGCCTCCTGGAACGGTTCGGCTCGGTGCTGTCGCTGTGCGGGGCGATGCTGCCCGACGCGCTGGCCGCCCGCCTCGGCGGCGACGAGTTCTGCCTGATCGCGGTCGGCCCGTCCACCGAGGAGGTGGTGCGCGCCGCCGAGGAGCTGTGCCGGCGCGCCCGGGACCTCGAACTGGGCGAGGGCGTGGCCTGCGGGATCGCCACCACGGAGGAGCCGGTCGGCCCCGTCACCTCGGCGCGGCGGCTGTTCCGGCTGGCCGACGCCGCCCAGTACCGCGCCAAGGCCGGGCGCACCGCCGGGCCCGTGGTCGCGGGCGTCGAAGGGCCGCAGGACCCGGTCCTGCGGCTGGCCGACGCGCCCCCGCCGGAGGGCGGCGGGGAGCGGCGCGCGCTGCGTGGCCGGGACCTCCCGCCGCCGGGCGCCGACCGCCCCCTCAAGGACGCGCCGCCCGGTGTGGCCCAACCCACCCATGACACCGATGAATTCAAGCTCTAGGCTCCTGAATATGGATATGCACACCGGTTCGACGGAAACTGTGGTGGTGGGAACCTCCGGCCTCACCCCCGAGCAGGTGCTCGCCGTGGCACGGCACGGCGCGCGCGTGGAGCTCTCGGACGAGGCGGTGCGCGAACTGACCGCGTCCCGCGAGGTCATCGACGCCCTCGCCGCCAAGCCCGATCCCGTCTACGGCGTGAGCACCGGCTTCGGCGCGCTGGCCACCCGGCACATCGGCCCGGACCTGCGCACCCGGCTCCAGCGCAACATCGTCCGCTCGCACGCGGCCGGCATGGGCCCGCGGGTCGAGCGCGAGGTGGTGCGCGCCCTGATGTTCCTGCGGCTCAAGACCGTCTGCTCCGGCCGCACCGGCGTGCGCCCCGAGGTCGCGCAGGCCATGGCGGACCTGCTGAACGCCGGCATCACCCCCGTGGTGCACGAGTACGGCTCCCTCGGGTGTTCCGGCGACCTCGCCCCCCTCTCGCACTGCGCGCTCGCCCTGATGGGCGAGGGCGAGGCCGAGGGCCCCGACGGCGAGCTCCGCCCCGTCCGCGAACTGCTCGCGGCGCACGGGCTGCGCCCCGTCGAGCTCAAGGAGAAGGAGGGCCTGGCCCTCCTCAACGGCACCGACGGCATGCTCGGCATGCTGCTGATGGCCCTGGCGGACCTGCGCCTGCTGTACACCTCCGCCGACGTCACCGCCGCGATGACCCTGGAGGCGCTGCTGGGCTCCGAGCGCGTCCTGGCGCCCGAGCTGCACGCCATCCGCCCGCATCCGGGCCAGGCGGACTCCGCCGCCAACATGCTGGCCGTGCTGCACGGCTCGGAGATGACCGGACAGCACCAGGGCGACGAGCCGCGGGTGCAGGACGCCTACTCGGTGCGCTGCGCCCCGCAGGTGGCGGGCGCGGGCCGGGACACCCTCACGCACGCCGAGCTGGTGGCCGGGAGGGAGCTGGCGGCAGCCGTGGACAACCCGGTGGTGCTGCCGGACGGCCGCGTCGAGTCCAACGGCAACTTCCACGGCGCGCCGGTCGCCTACGTCCTCGACTTCCTCGCGATCGCCGCGGCCGACCTGGCCTCCGTCGCCGAGCGGCGCACCGACCGGCTGCTGGACAAGGCCCGCTCGCACGGGCTGCCCGCGTTCCTCGCCGACGACCCCGGCGTCGACTCCGGGCTGATGATCGCCCAGTACACCCAGGCGGCCCTGGTCAGCGAGCTGAAGCGGCTCGCCGTCCCCGCCTCGGTGGACTCCATCCCCTCCAGCGCGATGCAGGAGGACCACGTCTCCATGGGCTGGTCCGCGGCGCGCAAGCTGCGGCACGTGGTCGACAACCTGGCCCGGGTCGTCGCCGTGGAGCTGGTCGCCGCCTCCCGCGCGCTGGAGCTGCGCCGCGCCGCCACGGGGCTGGGCGCCGCGCCCGCCACCTGGGCGGTCGTCGAGGCCGCCCGCGCGGCCGGTGTCGAGGGCCCCGGCCCGGACCGCTACCTCGCCCCCGACCTCGCGGCGGCCGAGGCCTTCGTCCGCGAGGGCGGCGTCGCTCGCGCGGCCGCGGCGGTCACGGGCCCGCTGAGCTGACGGCACGCATCGCCACCGGGCCGGTCCTCATCGGCCGGTCCGGTGGCGGCTTCAGCCTCGGCTCAGCTTCTTCGACTGTGCGGTGACGACCGTGGCGTCGAGCTCGTACGGCGTGCCGTCCGTCATCTTGCCCATGTTGAGGGTGACGTACGTGACCACGGTGTTCCCGTGGCGGACCATCTGGCAGTAGACGCTGCTGGTCGTCGGGGAGTTCGGGGTCGGGCCCTTGCCGCTCAGCGAGAAGGCGACGGCCTCGTCGGCGCCCTTCGCGGCCACCGCCTTCCGCGGTGTCACGGCGGTGTAATCCGTCGAGCTCCGGTCCCGTGCCGTACGGCTGACCCACTCGCGGCAGGCTTCGACCGCGTCGGCGACCGTTCTCAGCGCCCGCTGCGCGCCCTGCCCGTTGTACGAGGCCAGGTTGACCGAGGTGACGTCCACCCGCAGCGCCTCCTTGAAGTCCGCGCCAGGATCAGGATCTGGTAGCGCCACGCGGACGGTCTCGGCGGCCGGGGTGCCGACCGCGCCACCCCTGTACACCTGCGCGAGCGGCCCGCAGAACCTGTCGGGCTTCGCCTGGTCCTTCGCGCCGGACCTGTCCTGCCGCACGACCTCGACGGCGAAGCCCTCGAGGTCGTGCCCGGTGAGACCGAGTGCGGTGAGCTCCTTCTCGGAGAGCGCCACGGGCGCGGATGCGGCGGCCTCGGCGCCGGAGCCGCAGCCGGTGAACAGAGCCAGGGTCAGGGCCGCCGCGCCTGCGGCGGCGACGGCGCCCGTACGCGCCCGCGGGGTGATCTTCACCGTCGGACTATGCGGTCTCCGTCACAAGCGGTCAAGGGAGTGCACGCCCGCGTCCCGAGCGGTTCTCCGTCTACAGCCCCATGCGCTCCCGTCGGACCGAGTACGCCACGAAGGCCGCCCCGATACCGAGGAACGCGGTGCCGCCCATGATGTACGGCGTCGTGTCGAACGCGCCGGTGTCGGCGAGCTCGGTGCCGTCGGCCTGGGAGTGGACCGTGGTCGACGTCGAGGTGGTGTCGGAGACGGTGGTCATGGTGCGCACCCCGGAGGCGTCCTCCGCGCCCGCGGCGGCGGGAGCGGCGGCGGACCGCGGTTCCGGTTCCTCCGGCGTCATCGTCGCGTTGGCGGACGGGACGAAGGAGAGGGCGCCCAGCAGGGCACCCGCGGCAGCGGCGGTCAGCAGTGAGCGGCGCGTCGTGGACACGGATATCGATCCCCTTGTGGCGCTGGCGAATTGACCGTGTGACCTGATGCTAGTGAAAGGCGCGGGTCGCGGGAAACCCGAGGGCCCGGACCACCGTACTCTCCCTGCCATGACTGCAACCGAAAACAGCCGCTTTGTCCGTCTCGACGTCCAGTTGATCGTGGAGGTCGACGACCCGGAGGCGCTCCGGCGCACCGCACAGGACCGGATCGCCGCGGACGGCGCCCTGCCGGACGGCGAGCGGGGCCGGATCGGGGCCGTGGTGACGCATGACACCGCGGAGGCCCTGGCCTACCTCGTCGACCCGTTCGACCTGGTGGGGGCGCTGCCGGGGATCGAGCTGACCCACACCTCGTGGAGCGCGGAGCACGTGGACGGGGGCCTGGATTCGCTCGACGGCGACCTGTACGGCGATGATGGCGAGCACGAGGAGGACTTCCCCGGCGATCGGGCCGGCGGTCCCGTCGCAGGCGGGGACGTGACGGTTCGCATCGGCATCGGCTGACCCCTGGCGGGGAAGGCGACCCCTACGGAACGATGTCTTCCGGTCCTCCGCGGGCCGTTCCGGCGGTCCGCGGCGTGGCGCATTGCACAATTCACCGCGAGACGGAACCGGAACGGCCCGTCCTGGCGTTGAGAATGCTGAGGGGGATGTCTGCCCGCACCGGGCCGCGGCACGGGCGGGGGCCTCCCCACGGGGTCGGGTGACCAGCGATGATGGAGATACGTGTGAAGACGGTCGGTGAGCGGCGGCGGCGCAGGGGTCTGGCGGTCGCGTCCGCACTTCTGGGCGGCGTGATGGTCCTGTCCGGTTGTGGAGGGGGCGACGAGCCTGCCCGTCCGGACGCCCAGGAGAGGGCCGACGAGGCGGCCGCGAAGGAGACGTCGGTCGCCGAGATCTCCATCACGCCCAAGGACGGCACGGACAACGCGTCGATCAACAACGCGGGTCACGTCTCCGTCAAGAAGGGCAAGCTGACCGAGGTCGAGGTGAAGACCAAGGACGGCGAGGCGGTCGAGGGCGAGATGTCCGGCGACAAGACCTCCTGGAAGCCCTCCGTGCAGCTCGAGCGGGCCACCACCTACAAGATGTCGGTGACGGCCGAGGACTCCAAGGGCCGCGCCTCCCACGAGAACGCCACCTTCACCACCGTCTCGCCCACCAACAGCTTCATAGGCAACTTCTCCCCCGAGGACGGCTCCACCGTCGGTGTCGGCATGCCCGTGTCGATCAGGTTCGACAAGGAGATCACCGACAAGAAGGCCGTCCAGCAGGGCGTCGACGTCTCGGTGAGCAGCGGCCAGGAGGTCGCCTGCCACTGGTTCAGCACGACCCGGATGGACTGCCGTCCCCAGGACTACTGGAAGGAGGGGGCGACGGTCACCATGAAGCTCGCGCTGGACGGCGTCGAGGGCGCGCCGAACGTCTACGGCGTCCAGCAGAAGACCGTCACCTTCCACATCGGCCGCAACCAGGTCTCCATCGTCGACGCCGAGACCAAGCAGATGAAGGTCACGCGCAACGGCGAGACCATCCGCACCATCCCCATCTCCGCCGGCTCGCCCGACAACAAGACCTACGAGGGTCAGATGGTGATCTCCGAGAAGTTCAAGGAGACCCGGATGGACGGCTCGACCGTCGGCTTCACCGACGACGACGGCAAGGGCGAGTACGACATCAAGGACGTGCCGCACGCCATGCGGCTGACCACGTCCGGCACCTTCATCCACGGCAACTACTGGGGCCAGGGCGTCTTCGGCAACGTCAACACCAGCCACGGCTGCGTGGGCCTGGAGGACGCCAAGGGCGCGAAGGACCCGAACAAGCCGGGCGCCTGGTTCTTCGACAACTCGATGATCGGCGACGTGGTGGTCGTCCAGAACACCGGCGACAAGACGGTCGCCCCGGACAACGGGTTCAACGGCTGGAACATGCCGTGGGACCAGTGGGTGGCGGGCTCCGCCGTCTGATCCCGACGGCGGTGATCCCCCGGCCCTGACGTGGCGCCGCCCCCCGAGGCGGTGCCGGAGGCGCCCGGTGACGCGTGCACGACGCACGCGTCACCGGGCGCCTCCGCCGTTTCCGGGACTCCCGCGTTCCCGGAGCTCTCGGCCTCGCGTTCCCGGAGCTCTCGGCCCTCGCGTTCTCGGGGTTTTCTCACACAACCCACGGGGGTCTACCAGCCCGCCCCTCTAGCGTCCCGCGCATGTTCCTCACCTATCTCCGCCGCGAACTGCGCCGCCGCAGAAAGGCGTCGCTGGTCGTCGCCTCCGGTCTGGCGCTCGGCATCGCGCTCGTCATCGTCGTCAACGCCGTGTCCTCCGGCATGGGCAGGGCACAGGACCAGGTCCTTCAGTCCCTCTACGGGCTGGGCACCGACATGACCGTCACCAAGGCCCCCGAGGCGCCCTCCGGCGACGGGGACGACAACGGCGGCCGGCCCAGGTTCAGGTTCGACGCCAAGCCCGGTGAGGACGGCGACGACAGCGGCGACCGGCAGAGCAGCGACCGTGTGATGGTCCAGGGCTTCCAGACCCTGTCCGCCTCCACCGCCGCGAAGGTCGCGAAGACCGACGGGGTGGCCGAGGCGGTGGGCGGGCTCAGCCTCGACGTGATGAAGGTAGACGGCCGGTTCACCCGCGGCGAGTTCAAGCAGGACCAGGGCGGTGGCGGCCGTCCGGCCGCCGGCGGCGGTCCCGGCGGCTCCGTGGAGGGCGGCGGCGCCGACTTCTCCATCGACAGCTTCAGCGTGTACGGCACCGACGTCACCCAGCCCGGCCTCGGCCCGCTGACCTCCTCCGAGATCACCTCCGGTCGCGGCTTCGAGGAGTCCGAAACCTCGGCGAGGACGGCCGTGGTGGACAGCGCCTACGCCAAGGAGAAGGAGATCGGGACCGGCGACAAGGTGACCGTCGGCGGCACGAAGTTCACCGTCGTGGGCGTGGCCACCGCCTCCAGCGGCGACGCCGCCGCCGACGTCTACATCCCGCTCGCCCAGGCGCAGACGCTGGCCGACGCCAAGAACAAGATCACCACCGTCTACGTCCGGGCGGACGACGCGCAGCAGCTGGACACGGTGAAGAGCGCGGTGCTCGAGGCCGTGCCGGACGCCACCGTGACCACCTCCGAGGACCTCGCCGACACGGTCTCCGGGTCCCTGTCCACCGCCTCCGGGCTGGCCGTCACGGTCGGCCGGTGGCTGTCCGTCGTGGTCCTCGCCGCCGCGTTCCTGGTGGCCGGCCTGCTGACCTCCTCCGCCGTCGCCCGCCGGGTCCGCGAGTTCGGCACCCTCAAGGCACTGGGCTGGCGCTCGCGCCGCGTCACCGGCCAGGTGGTCGGCGAGGCCGTGGTGACCGGCCTCCTCGGCGGCGCGCTGGGCATCGCGCTCGGCCTTGCCGGCGCGTGGGCCGTCACCGCCTTCGGGCCCTCGCTGACCGCGCAGCTGGGCGGCTCCACCGGCTCCGGCGCGGGCGGTGCGGGCGGTCCCGGCGGCGGCATGGGCGGCGGCCCCGGCGGCGGCATGCGGCAGGCGGCCTCCCGGTCGCTCGACGTGGCCCTCACCGCTCCCGTGAACCTTTCCGTGATCGCGCTGGCGGTCGGTCTGGCCGTCGCGGGCGGCCTGGTCGCGGGCGCCTTCGGAGGGTGGCGTGCCTCCCGGCTGCGCCCCGCCGACGCCCTCTCCCGCGTCGCCTGACGGGTGCCCCGCCCGACCCTCCCGCACCCGGTACGCCCCTCTCCGCCCCTCCCCGCCCTTCCTTCCGCCTTTTCAGCAGGAGCAACGACACCATGTACGAACTCACCGGCGTCACCCGCCGCTACACCCGCGGCAAGGGGGTCGTGGACGCGCTGGCCGGCATCGACCTCACCATCGCCGACGGCGACCGCCTGGTCATCCAGGGCCCCACGGGCGGCGGCAAGTCGACCCTCCTCCAGATGCTCGGCGGCCTCGACCGCCCCACCGCCGGCAGCGTCGTGCTGGACGGCGTGGACCTCGCCAAGCTCTCCGAGGCGCGGCTGACCCGGATCCGCAGCGAGAAGATCGGCTTCGTCTTCCAGGGCTTCAACCTCATCCCGACCCTCACCGCGCAGGAGAACGTCGAGACGGCCTTGGTGCCGCTCGGCGTGCAGCGCAGGGAACGGCGCGAGCGGGCCGCCGAGGCCCTCGCCTCGGTGGGGCTGGGGGAGCGGCTCGGGCACGTGCCGAGCGAGCTCTCGGGCGGCCAGCAGCAGCGGGTGGCCATCGCGCGCGCCCTGGTCAAGCAGCCCAAGGTGCTGCTCGCCGACGAGCCGACGGGCAACCTGGACGAGTCCACCCGGGACGAGATCATGGCCGTGCTCGAGACCCAGTGGAAGGAGCACGGACTGACCTTCGTCATGGTCACCCACGACTCCCACCTGGCCCAGCGGTCCCCCCGCGTGGTGACCCTCCGCAAGGGCCGCGTCGCGAACTGAGGCGGAGGCGCGCGCTGTGGGTGACTCCCTGCTGCCCCGTGTCCTGGTTCCCTCCGATCCGCCATGCGGAATGAACCGGGTCACGGGGCAGTTGTCTCTGAAGGACGTTCGCGCCACGCGCACGGACGTCCGTGCGCGCCGATCAAGCGCGCGAGCCACCCAGCACCCGAGGAAACCGGAGAACCACCCGGCATGACTTCTGTCGCCGCCTACGCCGCCCCCGCCGCCAAGGCTCCGCTGGAGCGCACCACCGTCGAGCGCAGGGAGGTCGGCGAGCACGACGTCCTGATCGACATCAAGTACGCCGGTATCTGCCACTCCGACATCCACACCGTCCGCGAGGAGTGGGGCAAGGCCCACTTCCCGCTGACCCCCGGCCACGAGATCGCCGGTGTGGTCACCGAGGTCGGCCCCGGCGTGACCCGCTTCAAGGTCGGCGACCGCGTCGGCGTCGGCTGCATGGTGGACTCCTGCCGTGAGTGCGAGAACTGTCTCAACGGCATCGAGCAGCACTGCCTGAAGGGCAACGTCGGCACCTACGGCTCCCGTGGCCGCGACGGCGAGATCACCCAGGGCGGTTACTCCACCCACATCGTCGTCGACGAGAACTACACCGTCCGCATCCCCGAGGGCCTCTCCCTCGATGTCGCCGCCCCGCTGCTGTGCGCCGGCATCACCACGTACTCCCCGCTGAAGAACTGGGGCGCGGGCCCCGGCAAGAAGGTCGCCGTGGTCGGCCTGGGCGGCCTCGGCCACATGGCCGTCAAGATCGCCCACGCCATGGGCGCCGAGGTGACCGTGCTGTCGCAGTCGCTGCGCAAGAAGGAGGACGGCCTCAAGCTGGGCGCCGACCACTACTACGCGACGGCCGACCCCCGCACCTTCGAGGAGCTGCGCGGCGAGTTCGACCTGATCGTCTCCACGGTCTCCGCCAACGTCGACTTCAACGCCTACCTGGGTCTGCTGAAGACCGGTGGCACCCTGGTCAACGTCGGCGCCCCCGAGAACCCGATCTCGCTCCAGCTCTTCGCCCTCATCGGCGGCAACAAGAACCTGGCCGGCTCCATGATCGGCGGCATCGCCGAGACCCAGGAGATGCTGGACTTCTGCGCCGAGCACGGGCTGGGCGCGGAGATCGAGCTGATCTCCGCCGACCGGATCAACGAGGCCTACGAGCGCGTCGTCGCCTCCGACGTGCGCTACCGCTTCGTCATCGACACCGCCACGATCTGACGGAACGTCTCCGCGCAGTGAGGAAGGGCCCCGGCGGGCGACGCCGGGGCCCTTCCCCGTGCTCCTCCCCTGCGGCTCAGCCCTGCTGTGTCTGCTGCGTCTGCTGCCAGGCGATCAGCTCCGCCGAACGGTTGGTGATGACGGCGTCCACCCCCAGGGCGTCCAGCGTCTTCCACTGCGCGGGCTCGTCCACCGTCCACGCCATCGTGGCGACGCCCGACCGGTGCAGGTCGCCCACCACGGACGGCCTGGCGGTCAGCGCCGACGCCTTCGGGTTGTACGCGGTGAGGCCCAGGTCGCGGGCGACCGCCACCGGGTCGGCGTCCAGCGTGGACGTCAGGTAGCCGCGGGGCAGCGTGGGGGCCAGTTCACGCGCCCACTTCAGGTGCTGCTTGCTGAAGCTCTGCACGAAGACCCGGTCCGGCGAGAGGACCCCGGCCGCCCGGAGCGCGTCGAACATCCGGGCCACCTGGTCCTTGGACGAGGCCCGCTTGATCTCCAGGAGAAGCTTCCCGCCCCGTGCCTTCAGGTCCGCGCCCTGTGCCCGCAGGGTCGGCACGTGCTCGCCCTTGTACGCCGAGGAGAACCACGACCCGGCGTCCAGCTTGTCCAACTGCGCGGAGGTGAGCGTGGTGAGGTCCCCGGTCCCGTTCGTGGTGCGGTCCACCGTGCTGTCGTGCATGACGTACGGGACGCCGTCCTCGCTGATCTGCGCGTCCGTCTCGATGAGGTCCGCGCCCGCCCGGCGCGCCAGCTCCTGCGCCGCCAGCGTGTTCTCCGGCGCGGCGGCCGACGCCCCCCGGTGCGCCACCGCCAGCGCGGGCTCGCCCGGGCCGCGCAGGTAGGGGTTGAGCGAGGGCAGGGCGGTGACTCTCACGTCGTCGAACGCGACGGTCGCGCCGTCCACCAGCAGCGCCTGACGGCCGTTCGCGGAACGCCGCAGCTCGTTCGTGCTCAGCACCTTCCGCCCGTCGAGGTACCAGGTCGCCTTCATGCCGTGGACGTCCACCCGCACCCGCACGTCCTTGCCGGTGCCGGCCGCGGCGGGAGCGGCGGCGGTGTCGGTGACGTTCCAGGTGCCGGCCGTCGTCCGCTGGGCGAACTCCACGCCGTTGGCGGCGGTGGAGCGGGAGCGCAGGGTGGCGATCCACCACGGGGTGGCCCCGCTCGACGGCAGGTCGAGGCCGAGCGCGAACCAGCGGGAGGTGTCGTCCACCGACTCGAACCGGGCGGTGGCCTCGAAACGGTAGTCGATGAGCTGGGTGCCGAAGGTGATCCGGGCGCGGGTGCCGCCGTCGCCGACGAGACGGCCGTTGCGCACCTTCCAGGCGCCGCTGACGGCCTTCCAGCCGGAGGGCAGGGCGGTGCCGCCGAAGGATTGACGGACCACCGTGGTGCCGGGGGCGGCGGCGGTCGCACGGATGGGTGTCGGTGCCGCCGGGACGTCGGGCATGGCCACCGCCGACGGGGCGGACGCCCCCGCGGTGAACGCGACGCTGATCGCCAGTACGGTCGGTACGGTCGTGGGCCTGAAGGTCCGGCTTCGCGTGTCCCTGGTTTCCCTGGTCATGTTCACGACGCTAGGGAGCGGCGGGTAACGCGCCGGTACCGCGAAGTGACGGTCCGTGGACGGTCGGATGGCGGGCGGACGCCGGGATTCCACGGGCGTGACACCGGAGACCCCGGGGGTGCGTGAGGTGCTCCCGCGGGTTCTGCGGCCGGGTCTCGCCGCTTGGGGATGCGTCGGGGTGACCCGGGGCGGGCGCACGGTGGGCGCAGGTGACGTGAGAGGCACGGGATGAGCGTGAGCGTGGAACGGCAGACGGCGGCGGCGACGGACGTCGCGCGGGAACTGGACCGGGCGGTGGTGGTCGCCGGGGACGAGGTCTCCGCCCCGTTGCGGGCCGCCCTCGCGGAGGCCCTGGGCCGCCCCGTACTCAGCGGCCCCGCCCCCGACGGCGCCCCGGTGGTCCGGGTCGGCTCCCGGCGGCCCGCCTTCACCGAGGGCGGTGAGCGCGTGGTCTGGTTCCACAGCGTCAACGCCGGCGTGGACGCGCTGCTGCGCGGCGGCGAGGACCAGGACGCCTGGCCGGCCGACGTCCTCCTGACCCGCACGGTCGGACGGATGGGCGACCGCATGGCCCAGTACGTCCTCGGCTGGGTCCTGGCCGAGTGCCAGCGCGTCCCCGACTTCCTCGCCGCCCACGACCGCGCCGACTGGGGCCGCCGCGACACCGAACTCGCCGCCGGCCAACTGGCCCTCGTCTACGGCGCGGGCCGCATCGGCACCCGCGTCGCCGACTACCTGCGCGGCGCGGGCATCCGCGTGGTCGAGGCGGGCCGCGCGGCCGTGCCCGACGCCGACGCCCTCCTCCCCGACGCCCGCTGGGTCGTCGACGTCCTCCCCCTCACCCCCGCCACCCGCGACTTCTTCGGCCCGCGCCGCCTCGGCGCGATGCGCGGCGCGACGTTCCTGAACATCGGCCGGGGCGCGACGGTCGACCTGGCGGCACTGGAGGCGGCGCTGCACGCGGACGCCGTCCGCTCCGCCGTCCTCGACGTCCTCCCCGACGAGCCCGCCGGCCCCGACCACCCCGCCTGGCGCCTGCCCCGCACCACCGTCACCTCCCACACCTCGGGCCCCACCACGGACGAGGACGTCGTCACCGACCTCCTCTCCGCCTGGCGCTCCCTGGAGGCGGGGCAGCCCCCAGCCCTGGCCGTCCCCACGGGCCGCGGCTACTGACGCACCCCCGCCCTTCCGCGCCCGGAGCCGCCCTGCTGCCGGGGCCCCGGCAGTCGTCCCCAGCGGGTGAGCCGTGAATGTGCTGCTCCAGCGACACATTCAGGGCTCACCCGCACCAGGGTGGGGTGGCCGCAGATGCCGGTGTGGGGCGGGGACGAAATCCACTGGAGCCCAGGTCGAGGGCGGGGCACAATCCGGCCGGGGCAAGAACCCGTGCAAGAGGGTTCGGGGCAAGGGGGAGCTCGGTTGGACGTGTTCATGTGCGCCGGGTGCGGCGCGGAACTGACGGCGCCGGTGTCCCGGGTCGCTCTCCCGGTGCACACCGGCCACGGCGGGTGGGAGGAACTGCATCCCCCGCTGATGGACCCCGCGACGTACGCCGTCGACCCCCGCCCCTCCGGGCCGCCCTGGCGGCGGTGGGAGGACGTGGGGGAGGACGAGGCCGCCCGTCGGGGCGTGTACGCGCCCGTGTACTCGCTCTCCTTCGGCGCGCCGAACAGGATCGTCATCGCTCCCGGCGACTCCCGGAGCATGCGGTTGATCCCCGAGAAGTGCGAGGGCTACTGCCGGGGCGTGGACGGCCGGGCCGGCCCCAACCTGGCGTGCGAGGGGTGCGGGCGGGCCGTGGCGACCCGTGAGGACGACTGCGGGATGTGGCAGACGGTGTGGCTGGAGCCCGACGCGGTCGTCCGCCGCCCCGCGCCGGGCCCGGCCGCACGGACTCCCGGATGGGACGACCTGTTGCGCCCCGAGCACCGCCTTCCGCCCGTGGAGACGGACGGGTCGTGGAGCCGCCGCTGGGACGCGGCGGTCGGGGTCGCGCTCGCCCACCTCGTGGCGGTCACCGGGGCCCGCCCGGTGACCCTCCCCGCCGGCCCCGTCACCGAACTGCTCGGCCACGCCGTCGGCCGCCACCTCCCCACGGGTCCCGATCCCCGCTCGGTCGGCCTGGCCGGCCCAGGGGTCGGCACGCCGCGGCCGCGTCCCGACGTCCTCCTCGTCCCCCGGCACCCCCTCACGGGCGAACCGTGGCGTGAGCCCGACGACGCCGGGGCGGTGGTGCCGCTGGACAGCGGGGTGTGGGCGTACCTCGCCCTCCCGGGCGAGACCTCGCCGCTCCCCGCGACCGGCGTCCTCCCCCCGGGCGTCCTGCGCGACGACTACCCCCTTCCGCCGCTCCCCTGGCACGCGCTGACGGGGCACCCCGGTGCCTTCCGCGCCACCCTGATCCGCCTCCCCGCCGTCCGCACGCCCCGTCTGCGGGAGTACCTCGAGGGGCGTCGCAGTCGGCGCTGAGGCGTCGCGGGGTCCGTCCGTTCCACACGGCGGTCAGGTCGCGGTGGGGATGTGGGGCGCCGCGGCGACCTGGGCCATCGTCCGTAGCCTCGTGAAGTAGAAGGCGCAGTACTCCTCGTGCACCAGGGGGACGACCCTGTCGAGGTCGGTGATGCGGTGCCGGAGGAACGCGACGCCGTCGTCGTCGAGTCCGCCGTTCAGTTCCGTATGCACAAGGCCTGCGACGTCGGAGTCCAGGAGGACCAGATCCACTCCGTCGATGTCCACGCCGCGGAACCCGTCGGGGAACAGAGCGCGCCGATGGTCCTCCCACAGTGTGGCGAGACCGTCCTCGGGCTGTGTTCCGTCGACAGGGGCCACCGTCCCGGCAGCGGACGGCGGAGGGAGAAGCAGAGAGACGGCGTCGAAGACGGCACGCAGCAGTGCCACGGCCCCGAGCGGGCGGAGGGCTGCGCTGGACACGGCGCCCCGCGTGAGCTTGTCGCGGAGCAGCCGGACACGGTGAAGTTCGGCGGCGAGTTCGGCCGTGACGAGCCCTGTGTCGGTGGCCTGCTCGATGAGGTCGTGGAGTGGTCCGTCCGTGGCCAGGCGCTCGGCGAGGACGTGCTCCAGGGCGAACAGGGAATGCGTGACCGCGACGGTGGCGAACTCGTAGCGGTAGTAGGAGTGCCGGAGGAGTTCGCGGCAGGTTTCCATCGCGCTCATGACGTACATCGAAGCGCCGCGCGGCAGAACCAGGTCGGCGACCAAGGCGTGCATGCCCGCGTAGTCGAGAGCAAGGTCAAGGGAGCGGGGGTCCCGCACCGGCATGAGGGACGGGTCGGGCGGCGGGGTGATCACCGGTGCAGTCTCACCGTCGGAAGGTTGCCTGCGCCATCGCTTTTGCTCGGGTGCTGTCGTGATCCGCCGCCGCCCATGAGGAGCCGGCGGGCGGTCCCTTCGCCCCACCGCTCGACGGGGTGGGGCGAACCAGGGACCGCGTTGCTCAGCTCGCGTCCGGGGCCGCTGCCACGCCCACCGGGCAGGAGAGGCCCGTGCCGCCGATGCCGCAGTAACCGTTCGGGTTCTTGGCGTCGGAGAGGTACTGCTGGTGGTAGAGCTCGGCCGGGTAGAAGGGGTGGGCGGCGGCGGGCTCGATCTCGGTGGTGACGGAGCCGTAGCCGGCCTCGGCGAGGACCTGCTGGTAGGCCGCGCGGGAGGCCTCGGCGGTCGCCGCCTGCTCGGGGGTGTGGGTGAAGACGGCGGAGCGGTACTGGGTGCCGACGTCGTTGCCCTGGCGGTAGCCCTGAGTGGGGTCGTGGGACTCCCAGAACGTCTTGAGGAGGGCCTCGTAGGAGAGGACGTCCGGGTCGTAGACCACGCGGACGGTCTCGGTGTGGCCGGTGAGGCCCGAGCAGACCTCCTCGTACGTGGGGTTCTCGGTGAAGCCGCCCTGGTAGCCGACGAGGGTGGTCCACACCCCGGCCGGAAGCTGCCAGAACTTGCGCTCGGCGCCCCAGAAACAGCCGAGGGCGAAGTCGGCCACGGCCATGCCCTCGGGGTGGCCGAAGAGCGGCGTGCCGAGGACGGTGTGGGCCCCGGCGGCCTCCGGCGTGAGGACCGGCGCGGCGCGGCCGGGCAGGGCCTGGTCGGCGGTGACCATCACGGGCGTCGTACGGCCGAAGAGCATGGGGGTCCTCCCGGGTCGGGTGGGGACCGGCGGGCCTGGGGCCGCCGGAGGGTGCGCTCGTACAACGCGCGGGGCGGGCCGGTGATTCCTCGGCTCCGCCCCGGAAACGGCAGCGGCCCCGTCCCCTTGGGAAAGGGGGCGGGGCCGGGTGGGCGGGAGCCGCGGACGGCCGGGTCAGGCGGTCGTCGCCGTGCGGGCCTCGGCCGCCTCCAGGACGCGCTGGGCCGTGAAGTCGCGGATCGCGATGTACCGCTCGGCGAAGCGCGGCTTGCCGGCCAGGTAGGTCCACGGGCTGGTGCCGATGTGGCCGTCGATCAGCGTGAACTGCTCCATGGCGGCCTCGTACCGGTCCTGCCAGTACAGCATGTACGCGAGCATGTGCCGCATCGGCAGCAGGCGCCGGGCCTTGGGGTCGCCGGCCTCGGCAGCGGCGGCGGCGAGGTCGAGGAGCGCGGCGTCGACGGCCTTCATCAGCTCGGGGCGCTTGTAGTACTCGTCCTCGTCGAGGTCGCTGTGGGCGAACTCGAACTCGAAGTGCGCCTCCAGCAGGACCAGCGTCAGCAGCTGGCCCGGAGTGCCCTTGGCCGCGGCCTCGCGGGCGAAGGAGAGGGCCAGCTCGTGCGAACCGCGCCACTTGGCGCACCAGTACTGGAGGGCGGACTGGTGCGCGCCGAGGTGGTGCGGGGCGCGCGCCATGGCCTGGTCCCACAGCTCGTCGAAGTCCTTGTGGGAGTAGCCGAGGCCCATCGCCAGCGGCATCTCCACGACGTACGGGTTGGGGTCGTCCCCGCCCAGCGCCTGGGCCTCCGCGCAGGCCTCCCGCGCCTGGGCGAGGATCCGGTGGAAGCTGTCGAACTGCTCACGGGTGGTGTTCTTGGCCTGGAGGCTGCCCCGGACGTCCCAGGCCAGGTAGATCATCGAGTCCGCGTTGACCAGCGCGGCGTCCGCGTCGCCGGGGCGCGCCGCACGCCAGGCCAGCAGCCAGGCGTCCTCCTTGGCGGCCTCATGGCCGAGGATGCTGACCCGGCGGCCGCGTTCCTCCCAGTCCCGGCCGGCCTCGGCCAGGAACCGGGCGCCGGCCTCCCAGTCACCGCGCCGGACGGCCTGCAGGACGGCCTCGGCGGCGGGGTCCGCGACGCCGGGCCGGTCCAGGTCGAGCCGGGAGAGGGGGAGCAGTCCGAGCTTCGCGGCCGCCTCGGCCCCCGCGTTCTCGTCGGGGGCGTCGGGGTCGTGCTTGATGAACGTCTTGACGAAGACGAAGGCGATGTAGAGGCCGAACGCGACCACGGGCAGGGCGAGGATCCCGAGGACCCAGAGCAGTGCGGTCATCAGGAAGTCACACGCTTTCGATGTCGGTGTCGGTGCCCGTCTCGGAGGGCGTCGGCGGGAGCAGGGCGCGCAGCGGGGCGGTGTCCGGGCGGTCGGCGACCGCGGCCGTGACGGCGGCGTCGAGCGCCTCGCCCGCGGCCTCCGGGTCGCCGCCGGGGAGGACCACGGTGGCCGACTCGGACCAGGAGAACTCCCAGTCCAGCAGGCCCTGCTTGCTCAGCTCGGAGATCACCCAGGTGCGCACGAGACCTTCGAGCGAGGGGCGGACGAACTCGCGGAAGGCGCGGCCCTGCGCGGCGGACGCCTCCTCGGAGAGGGGGAGGCGGCGGGCGAGCTGCCAGAGGTGGCCCTCGTCGATCACCTGGAGGAGGGCGGGCAGCGTCGGCGCCGACTTGGTGTACACGGCGAGGGCCCGGTGCAGAGGGGTGTCGAGCTCGCCGAGGCGGGCGGTCATGCCGGAACGCAGGAGTTCCGGCCAGTCCTCGGCGCGGCGGAAGCCGAGCAGTTCCTCGGCGAGGACGGCCGGCTCCAGGGCGGTGGCCAGGGCGCGCGGGTCGGCGAGCAGGCCGAGGGCGGAGCCGCGGCCGTCGTCGGCGCGGCCGTCGTCCGGCAGGGCCTCGACGGCGCGCACCCGCTCGCCGATCGGCGGGTGGGAGTCGTAGGGGGAGAGCTGCTGCACGGGGAGCTCGGCGCGCATGTCGGCGAGCTGCAGCTCACGGGCGGTCAGCAGGTCGTTGAAACCGCCGAAGAAGGCGCCGCGCGGGGGCATGGTGCGGGCGTCCAGGCCCAGGGTGGCGTACGACTCGAGGTAGAAGTCGTAGGCCGAGGACAGGACCGGGATCTCGCGCAGGGCCGAGGCTGTGGCGTCACGGCCGGCCAGGCGGGCGGCGGAGCGGTCCGCGGCGAACTCCTCGGCGCGGGCGGTGGACTGCGAGGCGCGCAGGAAGAACTTGCCGTACCAGGTGTAGATCTTCGCCATGGCCCGGTAGGTGGCGCCGGCTCCCGTGGTGTCGACCTCCTTCGCCTCCTTGCCCTTGGCGACCCGGCGGGCGGACTTCTTCTCCTGCTGGGCGCGCTCCCGCGCGACCTTCTTGTCGGCCTTCTCATGGAAGTGGGCGATGGTGCGCCGGATCTGCAGGCGGCCGCGGGCCACGATCGGGCCGAGGCGGGTGTCACCGCCGACGTAGTGGCCGTACTCGTGGGCGAGGACCGAGCGGAACTGGGCCTCGCTCAGGCCGGTGAGCAGCGGCAGACCGAGGTGGAGGCTGCGGCGGCCGGGGAGCAGGCCGCCGAACCGGGGGCGCTCCATCACGGACGCGTTGACCTCGGCGGTCAGGATGATGGTGTCCGGGGCGCGGGTCCCGGCGGCCTCGGCCAGTTCGCGGACCATGGCCCACAGGCGGGGCTCGGCCTCCTCGGTGAGCGGGACGCCCGGGGGCTCCTCGATGTCCGGCAGGCGGAGCATGAACATGCCCCGGACCACGGGGATCGCGAGCACGACCGAGACCAGCCAGACCTTGCCGGTGACGCTGGTCGGGGCGTGGATCGCGGCCCAGTCGACGGCCGCCAGGACACCGAGCAGGACCAGGCTGAGCAACTGGAATCCCGCGAGCAGGATCAGGGCGCGGACGGCCCGCAACGTGGAACTCATGGAGCTTCCCTACACATCACTGGAAGAGGGCAACGGGGAGGAATGACGGCTGGGTATTACGGGGAAAGCGGCTGGAAACGGGCATGACAAGGCGCGGCCGGGGCCGTGTGGGGGATGCGGATTATGACGCACCGCCGCCCCGAACCGCAAAGGTGTTCGGGGCGGCGGTGGGCGGTGGTGACGGCCGTGAGGAGTCCCCGCCCGCGGAGAGCCCCGGGCGGTGACGCGCGGTCAGCGCAGGAGCGACGCCGGGTTGCCGCCGTTGGCCTCGAAGCCGGCCACGGCGAGGGCGCGGTAGACGGCGTACTCGGCGGCCGGGTCCTGGCTGAGCGTCCAGGGCAGCGCGCCCACGTGCCCGTCGACGTGGATCAGCTGACCCATCGCCTCCGACCAGCGGGAGCCGTTGACCAGGAACCAGATCAGCAGGTGACGCACGTGGGGGAGGACCGCGTCGTCGGGCCGGGCCCGGCCGGCCGCGTACAGCGCGCCGTGCATCGCCTTGGTGACGACCTCGCTCTCGTACAGGTTGGCCACCAGGGTCAGGTCCTGAAGGTGCTCGAAGACGGCGAACAGCGGGAGCGCGGAGAGGAGCGAGCCCTCCGGGGCCCGGGCGGCCGCCGACTCGGCGAAGGAGTAGGCCAGTTCACGGGAGCCGTACCACTTCTCGCACCAGTAGTGCAGCGCGGCCAGGTGGGCGCCCATGTGGTGCGGGGCCCGGTCCAGGACCTTGAGCCAGAGCTGCTCGAACTCCTCACGGGAGTAGCCCAGTCCGCGGGCCACCGACAGCTCGGTGAGGTACGGGACGGGGTCGCCGGGGGCGAGCAGCGCGGCCCGGCCGCACGCCTCCTTGGCCTCCTCCATGATGATCCGGAACTCGTCGCTGCCGGGCGTGGACGTGCGCCAGGCCTGCTGGACCAGGAACTCCGCGTGCACGGCCGCGCCGCCCGCGTCCTTGGGCTGCTCGGTGCGCCACACGCGCAGCCACTGGCCGCCGGGCGTCTGCGACGGGTCGCCGGCCGGCTTGCGGGCGAGCTCCAGCGAGGCAGCCCCGGCGAAGGACTGCACGCGCTGCCAGCGCGCCTCGCCCTCGTTCTCGGTACCGGCCAGCAGCTGGGCCGCGGCCCGGTAGTCCTGGGTGCGCTGCACCAGGTCCAGGACGTCGGTCAGGTCCTGGTCCGGGCCCGGCAGCCGGACGTCCAGGTCCTCCTGGCGCAGGAACCCGTACGCCGCCGGGTCGGCCGCGTCGGGGTCGCCGGGGCGCGCCAGGGCGATGCCTCCGGCGCTCCTGCGGCGGTAGATCGACGCGACGACGAAGCCGAGGAGGGCGACGGCGAAGAGCACCCAGATGAATTCCATGCCACCAGCGAACCAGACGGGGTGGGGGTGGGGCCAATGTGGGGGTGACCTGCACGGCCTCCACGCCGGGCAGCCGCACCCGCCTTCGGCCGGGTCAGTCCGCTATGGCGTAGCCCGCGGCGCGCAGCGCCCGGTGCACCTCGGCGCAGTGCTCCGGGCCCTTGGTCTCCAGATGGACCTCCACCTCCGCCTCGGTGGGCCCCAGGCGCGGGGCCGTGCGGCGGTGGCTGACGTCGAGGACGTTGGCGTCCATCTCGGAGAGGACCGACAGGAGGGTGGCGAGGGAGCCCGGGCGGTCGTCGAGGCGGACGCGGACCGCGAAGTAGCGGCCCTGCACCGTCATGCCGTGCCGTAGGACGCCCTGGAGCAGCACCGGGTCCACGTTGCCCCCGGAGAGGACCGCCACCACCGGGCCCCGGAACGACCTCGGGTCGGCGAGCAGGGCGGCGACCGGGCTCGCGCCGGCCGGCTCCACCACCAGCTTGGCGCGCTCCAGACAGTGCAGCAGCGCCGCCGACAGCTGGTCCTCGCCGACCGTGCGCACCTCGTCGACCAGCTCGCTGACCAGGGCGAACGGCACCTCACCCGGCCGGCCCACCTTGATGCCGTCGGCCATCGTCACCGGCCGGGGCACCGCCACCGGATGACCCGCCGCGAGCGAGGGCGGGTAGGCGGCCGCGCCCTCGGCCTGCACGCCCACGATCCTGACGTCCGGGCGCAGCGACTTCACCGCGACCGCTATGCCGGCGGCCAGCCCTCCGCCGCCGACGCCGACCACGATCGTGCGGACCTCGGGACACTGCTCGAGGATCTCCAGCCCGACCGTGCCCTGCCCCGTGATCACGTCGGGGTGGTCGAAGGGGTGGATGAAGACCGCGCCGGTCTCCTCGGCGTGCGCGATCGCCGCGGCCATGGTCTCGTCGACCACCTGGCCGTGGAGTATGACCTCCGCGCCGTACTCCCTGGTCGCGCTGATCTTCGGCAGCGGGGCGCCCTTCGGCATGAAGACCGTCGCCTTCACGCCGAGCAGCGAGGCGGCCAGGGCGACGCCCTGCGCGTGGTTGCCCGCGCTGGCGGCCACCACGCCGGCCGCGCGCTCCTCAGGGAGCAGGCCGGCGATCCGGATGTAGGCGCCGCGCAGCTTGAACGACCCGGTGCGCTGAAGGTTCTCGCACTTCAGGAGCACCGGGGAGCCCACCAGCCGGGACAGGTACCTGCTGCCCTCCAGGCCGGTGACCCGCGCGATGCCGGAGAGCATCTTCTGGGCGCCGCGGACGTCGTCGAGGGTGACGGGAGACGGAGCCGCGGATGTGCGGTGATTCATGGGGCCAGTCTCGCAGGGAGAACTCGCGCGCCACCTGCCCTGTGGAAAACCGCGGCCGGTCGTGCCCAAGGCCTGACGCTCCGGGGGCGGGTTTTCCACAGGCTCATTACGCACCGGTGCGAGTCCGCGTAGCCTGTCCCCCATTACCGGCCCAGATCGAAGTGAGCTTCCGGCCATGCCCACTGCACCCGACATCTCGACGGAGTCGACGGACGTGACGACCACCGACGACGACGGTCTCCTCGAGTCGCTCCAGTATCAGATGGCCCTGTTCGCGCGCCGCGCCGAGCAGACCCGGCTGGGGGCAGTCGGACGGCTGCGCGACTCGATGGACCGTGCGGCGTACCTGCTTCTCCACCGCCTCGAACAGGAAGGCCCGATGGGGGTCAAGGCGCTGGCCGCCGGGATGGGCATCGACTCCTCCACGGTCACCCGTCAGGTGGCGCCCCTGGTCGAGGCCGGCCTGGTCCGGCGGACCTCGCACCCCGAGGACGGCCGTGCCGTCGTGCTCGACCTGTCGCCCCGCGGGCGCGGGCGGCTGGAGGAGGTCCGTGCGTCCCGCCGGCAGTTGATGGCGGAGCTGACCGAGGACTGGTCGGAGGAGGAGCGGGACTCCTTCTGCGGGCTGCTGACGCGGATGAACGACGCGCTGTCGGAACGGATGGCGGGGCAGGCGGGCGGTGCCGGGGGCGTGCGGGGGGCGGCGGAGCCTTCCGGCTCCTGAGCCCGACGGGTCCGGCCGGTCCCGAAGATCCCGAAAGTCCCAAAGGTTCCGAAGGTCCGAAGGTTCCTGAGGCCGCCACATCGCGGGGGCGGTTCCTGACGGGTGGGTGACCGGAGGAGGGGGCGGGTGTGACGGCTCTCGGAGTCGGCGAGGAGTGGGGCGAGGAGGAGTTCCGGGCCTTCGCCGCGGCGTCCGGGGGACGGCTGCTGCGCACGGCCTTGCTGTTCACCGCCGAGGATCCACGGGACTGCCCGTTGGCGCGGCGGCTGCTGGTGGAGGCGCTGGCGCGGACCTATGCCCGGTGGGGGCGGATCGACGGGGAGGACCCGTACGACCTCGCTCGGGTCGAGCTCACGCGGGGGTGTCTGCGGCGGATCCGCTTCCGGCGAGGTGTGCGGGAGGGGCGGCGCGGGCGGGGCGGCGGCGTTTCGCCCGGTCCCGGTGGTGACCTCGGGCCGTTGGTCCAGCTGCGGCCGCTCGTCCGGATGGTGCTGGTGCTGCGGCTCCACGAGGGGATCGACGCGGAGCGCGCGGGGGTGCTGCTGGGGATCACGGCCGGTCGGGTCGATGCCCTGACGACGCGTGCGACCAGGGGGTTCGCGGCGGGGGCGGGACCGCAGTGCGAGGCAGCGGCGCGGCGCGCGCTGGGGGCGGTGCGGTTGCCCGCGGTGCCGGTGGGGGTGCCGGAGCGGGCCGTCACGGAGGGGCGGCGGGTGCGAGGGCGCGTGTGGGTGGTGCGGGGGGTGGGAGTGGTGGGGGTGCTGCTCGGAGTCGGCGTGCTGATCGCTGTGGCCCTGGGGGAGGGCGGCTGGGGCTAGGGGGTGGTGGCGCGGGGTTCCGCCCGGGCGGCGGGCTGTTCACCGGGCCCGAGACTTCCCTGTGCCCGAGACTTCCCCGGAGCCGGGCGGGCCCGCCCCCGGGAAGGGAGACGGGCCCGGTGGACTTCCCCCGATCCGTCCCCTCCCCGGAGACCGAACCGCCGCGGTGAGAGCCGCGCGTGCGCACGTGAGGCCTGCGCCCACCCGTGCCGCGCCGGCGGCACGACTGCCCGCAGAAGTGCCCGCAGAAGTGAGGGGCGTCCGCGGGATGGCTGACCCTAGGCCTAGGCCTGGTCCAAGGCCTGGCGGAGGTCCTCGACGAGGTCTTCGGCGTTCTCGATGCCGACGGACAGGCGCACGAGGTCCGCGGGGACCTCGAGGGCGGAGCCCGCGGCGGAGGCGTGGGTCATGCGGCCCGGGTGCTCGATCAGGGACTCCACACCGCCCAGGGACTCGCCCAGGGTGAAGACCTTGGCGCGGTCGCAGACCGCCACGGCGGCCTCCTCGCCGCCGGCGACCTGGAAGGACACCATGCCGCCGAACGCCCGCATCTGCTTGGCGGCGACCTCGTGTCCCGGGTGCTCCGGCAGGCCCGGGTACAGGACCTTCGTCACCTTGGGGTGACGGCTCAGCATGTCGACGACCTTCGCCGCGTTCTCCGAGTGACGGTCCATGCGGACCGCCAGCGTCTTCGTGCCGCGCAGCACCAGCCAGGAGTCGAACGGGCCGGACACCGCGCCCATGGCGTTCTGGTGGTAGGCCAGCTCCTCGCCCAGCTCCTGGTCGGCGGTGATCAGCGCGCCGCCGACCACGTCGGAGTGGCCGCCCATGTACTTGGTGAGGGAGTGCACCACCACGTCCGCGCCGAGCGCCAGCGGCTGCTGGAGGTACGGCGTGGCGAAGGTGTTGTCGACGACCAGACGGGCCCCGCCGGCGTGGGCGATCTGCGCGGCGGCGGCGATGTCGGTGATGCCCAGGAGCGGGTTGGAGGGGGTCTCCACCCAGACGGCCTTGGTCTTCGGGGTCATCGCGGCGCGCAGCGCCTCCGGGTCGCTGCTGTCGGCGACCGACCACTCCACGCCCCAGCGGGAGACGACCTTCGCGAACAGGCGGAACGTGCCGCCGTAGGCGTCGTTGGGGATGACCACGTGGTCGCCCGGCGCGAGCAGCGTGCGCAGCAGGCAGTCCTCGGCGGCGAGGCCGGAGGCGAAGGCGAGACCCCGGCGGCCGCCCTCGAGCGCGGCGAGGTTCTCCTCCAGGGCGCTGCGGGTGGGGTTGGCGCTGCGGCTGTACTCGTAACCGCCGCGCAGGCCGCCGACGCCGTCCTGCTTGTACGTGGAGACCTGGTAGATGGGGGGAACGACGGCGCCGGTCAGGGGATCGGCGGTGTTGCCCGCGTGGATCGCCAGCGTCTCGAAGTGCTCGCTGAAGTGGGTGTCACTCATGTGCACCGAGCGTAACGGGTCGCGGGCGAGGACCTCGTCGCGGT
This sequence comes from Streptomyces sp. NPDC002734, assembly GCF_040295685.1. Classification (NCBI taxonomy): domain Bacteria; kingdom Bacillati; phylum Actinomycetota; class Actinomycetes; order Kitasatosporales; family Streptomycetaceae; genus Streptomyces; species Streptomyces sp. NPDC002734. The sequence continues at coordinate 64,256 of NZ_JBEOVU010000028.1, read as the reverse complement.
GACGGCGTGTGGGCCGTGTGGGGCGGTACGGGGAAGTGCGGGGCCTTGTGGGACCGACGGACGGTGCCCGCCCGCCACTGTGCGTGCCACCCCCGCCCGCCACCGCGCCCGCCGCCGTGCGCGCCGCGGCGGGCGGCGAACCCGCGGCGGGGCGGGCGGCGAACCCGCGGCGGGGGAGCCCACCCGTGCCGCCCAGTCCGGCGCGCGGCGGAGGGCAGGCGAACCTAGGCTCGGAGGCGGACGACTGTCGTCGAGCGGGGCCGGAGGCGGTATGCCGGGGGCCATTCGGGCGGAAGGGCTGGTCAAGACCTTCGGGGACGTGCGGGCGCTGGACGGCGTCGATCTGGACGTTCCCGAGGGGACCGTGCTGGGGCTGCTCGGCCCCAACGGCGCGGGGAAGACGACCGCCGTGCGGTGCCTGACGACGCTGTTGCGCCCGGACGCCGGGCACGCCGTCGTCGCCGGGATCGACGTGCTGAAGGACCCCGACGCGGTGCGGCACAACATCGGGCTGTCGGGTCAGTTCGCCGCCGTGGACGAGTACCTCACCGGGCGGGAGAACCTGGTGATGGTGGGCCGGCTCTACCAGATGGGCCGCCGCGCGGCGAAGGTCCGGGCGAACGAACTGCTGGAGCAGTTCCACCTCACCGACGCCGCCGACCGGATCACCAAGAACTACTCCGGCGGTATGCGCCGCCGCCTGGACCTGGCCGCGGCGCTGGTGGTGCGGCCGCCGGTGATGTTCATGGACGAGCCGACCACCGGCCTGGACCCGCGTAACCGGCTCCAGCTGTGGGACGTGATCAAGGACCTGGTCTCCGGCGGCACGACGTTGCTGCTGACCACCCAGTACCTGGAGGAGGCGGACCACCTCGCCCACGACATCGCGGTGGTCGACCACGGCAAGGTGATCGCCCGCGGCACCTCCGACGAGCTGAAGTCCCGCACCGGCGGGGAACGCATCGAGGTCATCGTCCGCGCCCGGGAGCTGATGCCGGAGGCCGCCACGGTGCTGACCGGGTACGGGGTGGGCGAACTCGCCGTCGAGGACCACACCCGCAAGCTGACCGTCCCGGTGAGCGGCGGCCCCAAGCTGCTGGCCGAGGTGATCCGCGAGCTCGACGCGCGGGGCATCGAGATGGACGACGTCGGGCTGCGGCGCCCGACGCTGGACGACGTGTTCCTCTCGCTGACCGGCCACATGGCCGAGGCGGCCGGGACCGAGGAGGCAAACGGATGAGCGCCGTCACCGGGACCGAGGGACGCCGGCCCGTCACGAGCCGCGGCGGGCGGGTGCGGCAGTCGTGGCGTGACTCCGTGATCGTGGCGCAGCGCAACCTGATCCGGATGACCAGGATTCCCGAGATCGTGCTCTTCGGGCTCATCCAGCCGGTCATGTTCGTGGTGCTGTTCACCTACGTGTTCGGCGGATCCCTGAAGGTCGGCGGCTCGACGAGCTCCGAGGCCTACAAGAACTTCCTGATGGCCGGCATCTTCGCGCAGACCGTCACCTTCTCGACCGCCGGCGCGGGCGCGGGCATCGCCGAGGACATGCACAAGGGGCTGATCGACCGGTTCCGCGCCCTGCCGATGGCCCGCGGGGCGGTGCTCACCGGGCGGACGCTGGCCGACCTGGTGCAGACCGCGCTGACCGTGATGATCCTTGCCGCGGTCGCCCTGCTGCTGGGCTGGCGGGTCGGGACGAACGGCGACACCGACCCGCTCCGGGTGGCCGCCGGGTTCGGGCTGCTGCTGCTCTGCGGCTACGCGTTCACCTGGATCGGCGCGCTGATCGGCCTCTCGGTGCGCAGCCCGGAGGCGGCCACCAACGGCGGGCTGATCTGGCTCTTCCCCGTCACCTTCATCTCCAACGCGTTCGTCGACCCGGCCAACATGACGCCCTGGCTGCGGCACATCGCCGAATGGAACCCGTTCAGCGCGATCGTGCAGGCGTGCCGTGTGCTGTGGGCCAACCCGGGGCAGTCCACCTCGGACGCGTGGCCGATGCAGCACCCGGTGTGGGCGTCGCTGATCTACTCGGTGGCGATCATCGTGCTCTTCCGGACGCTGTCCGTGCGCAAGTACCGGTCCGCCACCGTCTGACGCGTCCGCGACGCACGGCGGGAGGCGGCGGCACACGGCGGGAGACACGCGAGGACCCCCGGGCTCGGCGCCCGGGGGTCCTCCTCGTTCCGGTTCCGTGTCCTGCGCGGGGACCGCGCGGCACGCCTGCGGCGGCTCAGCCCTTGTAGGGCTCGGCCTTCAGGATGCGCACGGAGGCCTTCTTGCCGTTGGGCAGCTCGTACTCCGCGTCCTCACCGATCGAGTGGCCGATCACGCCGCGGCCGAGCGGGGACTGCGGGGAGTACGTCTCGATGTCCTCGCTGGCGTACTCCCGGGAGGCGAGCAGGAAGGTCAGGGTGTCGTCCTCGTCGCCGTCGAAGGCGACCGTGACGAGCATGCCCGGAGCGACCTCGCCGTCGGCGGCCGGTGCCTCGCCGACCTGCGCCGACTCCAGCAGCTGCTGGAGTTGCCGCACCCGGAGCTCCTGCTTGCCCTGCTCCTCCTTGGCGGCGTGGTAGCCGCCGTTCTCCCGCAGATCGCCCTCTTCGCGCGCGGCCGCGATCTTGGCGGCGATTTCGGTGCGCGCAGGACCAGTAAGGTACGCAAGCTCGTCCTTGAGCTTGTTGTACGCCTCCTGGGTGAGCCAGGTGACGTTCTCGCTGGTCTGGGTCACAGGTGCTCCTCGTCCGTACTGGAAATACAAAGCAACGCCCTACCCAGAAGAATGGTCCCTCATGGGTGGGCGAAACCACGAGCCTAACAATCGCGCCGCGAAAGTGGGAGAAGAAATGCCAGGCGGCCGGCGGTCCGCGGCCGCCCGGCCGGTGCGGCGGTCCGGCAGCTCAGCCGGTGTGGCAGCCCAGCAGCTCGGCGGTGGTGCCGCGGCTGGTGGTGCGCAGGGTGACCGTCTTGTGGACGCGGGTGGAGTCCTCGTCGAACCGGAAGTCGGCGCGGCCGACCTCGGCGCCGGTCTCCGCCTGGGAGCGGACCGTGCAGTAACCGGTGACGCCCTCGTCCTTGAAGACCTCCAGCTCGACCCGGACGGAGTCCTCGGCGGTCTTGAAGGTGATCATCTGACCGCTGATCTCGCTGCCGCCGACGTGGTAGAAGCCGAACCAGGCGACGACGGCGATCAGCACGGCCCCGAGGACCGAGCCCACGATCTTCAGCGTGCGGTCGGCGCGGCGGTCCGCCTCCGCGTCCGCGGCACGGCCGTAACGGCCGGCGGGCGGCCGGGAGCCCGTGGGCTGCCCGGTGGGCCGGCCCTCGGACTGCTGGGCATTCGCCGTGCTCATGATCGGTCCTCTCGGGCGGGGGCGGAGCGTCCTGTCCGGACCCCGGAATCAATCGTCCCCCGATTCCGTCACTATAGAAGGCGCGGATGGTACCCACGCCCACCGGGGACCGCTCGCGCACGCGTGTGCGCCGCCCGGGCGCCGACCGATCTCTGAGGATTGAGCCTTGACCGAGCAGCTGCGACTGATGGCAGTCCACGCCCACCCCGACGACGAGTCGAGCAAGGGCGCCGCCACCATGGCGATGTACGTGTCCGAGGGCGTCGACGTCCTCGTGGTGACCTGCACCGGTGGTGAGCGCGGTTCCATCCTGAACCCGAAGCTCCAGGGCGACCCGTACATCGAGGAGAACATCCACGAGGTCCGCCGCAAGGAGATGGACGCCGCGCGGGAGATCCTGGGGATCAAGCAGGCGTGGCTCGGTTTCGTCGACTCCGGCCTGCCGGAGGGCGACCCGCTGCCGCCGCTTCCCGACGGGTGCTTCGCGCTGGAGGACGTCGACAAGGCGGCCGGTGAGCTGGTGCGGCAGATCCGGTCCTTCCGCCCGCAGGTCGTCACCACGTACGACGAGAACGGCGGCTACCCGCACCCCGACCACATCATGACCCACAAGATCACGATGGTGGCCTTCGAGGGTGCGAGCGACCTGGAGAAGTACCCGGAGTCGGAGTACGGGGCCGCCTACCAGCCGGTGAAGCTGTACTACAACCAGGGCTTCAACCGGCCGCGCACGGTCGCGCTGCACGAGGCGATGGAGTCGCGCGGGCTGGAGTCCCCCTACGGGGACTGGCTCAAGCGGTGGGACGAGTTCGAGCGGGTGGAGCGCACGCTCACCACGTTCGTGCCGTGCGGGGAGTTCTTCGAGACGCGGGACCGGGCGCTGATCGCGCACGCCACGCAGATCGACCCCGACGGCGGCTGGTTCCGCATTCCGCTGGACCTCCAGCGGGAGGTCTGGCCCACCGAGGACTACGAGCTCGCGAAGTCGTTGGTGGAGACCTCCATCCCCGAGTCGGACCTCTTCGCAGGGGTCCGGGAGAATGGCTGACATGAGCGCAAGCGCAAGCCTCCTGGTTCTGGCCGCGGAGGAATTCGACGAGAACAAGGTCACGCCCGGTGTGCTGGGGTTCATCGTCTTCGCCGTCATGGCGTTGGCGGTGTGGGGACTGATGAAGTCCATGAACAAGCACATGGAGCGGGCGAAGATGGTGGGCCGCGAGGACGAGGCCGCCGCCTCCGGCGCCGCGTCCGCCTCCGGGACGGCCTCCACCGCCTCGGCGCCCTCCGCCGAGAAGTAGCCGCCGCCCGCCGGTCCCGCCCGACGTGGCGGGACCGGCGGCCACGCGCCACCGACCGCCCCGCCTCCGCGCCCCGCGCGGCGGGGCGGCCGTCGCGTTGGCCTGCCCCCGCCCCGGGCCGGGGGGCACCGCCGCATCCGCAGCGCACGCCCGGGCGGGAGACCGGCCCCGGGCCCGCCCGGCTCCGGCCGCACGCTGCCTGCCGCTGCCCGGTCCCGACGCCGGTTCGGGCCGCCCTACGTCCGTCCGGCCGTGCCGCGTGCCCCTCGCGTCCCCGTGACGATCACGGGTGGCCGGGGCGGTGCCTCAGTTCTGGTCCGTCCGGGTGATCGTCGCGTGGAACAGGTCGGCCATCGCGCGGCCGGCGACGCGCAGCGGTTCCGGGTCGCGGGCGGCCCGGCTGAGCATGAAGGCTCCCTCCAGCATCATGACCAGCGAGGTGGCGAGCGACCTCGCCTCCCGTGGCTCGGGCACCCAGCGGCCGAACCACCCCGCCGCGCCGTCCACCCACTCCCCGAACACGTCCGCCGTCGCGACCCGCAGCACCTCGTCGCTGCTCGCGACCTCCAGGGCGAGCGTGCCGATCGGGCACGCGTCGGCGTAGTCGGCCGCCGCGAGGTCGTCCGCGGCTGCCTCGAAGGCGCGCACGAGGGAGGCGGCAGGGTCCGGCTCGCTCTCCAGTACGGCCAGCACCATGCGGCCGTACTCCGGCCCGGTCGTGCGGATCATGTCCTCGGCCAGTTGCTGCTTGCCGCCGGGGAAGAAGTGGTAGATCGAGCCGAACGGGGCCTGCGCCTCCGCAGCGATCCGCTTGAGTCCGGTGGCCGAGTAGCCGAAGCGGCGGAACAGCGTCGCGGCCGCCCCTTTGATCCGGGTGCGCGTGTCGCGCGTGTCGCGGATGCCGCCACTGTCGGGACGTCCCATTGCTCTCCACTCTCCGCGCATGCAGGATGACAGTAGAACAATCTATCAAGTGGGGGAGGCTGCCATGCCGAGTGTCGAACTGTCGGCCGGACCGGTGGACTACCAGGACACCGGCGGTGAAGGCCCGGTGCTGGTCTTCGGGCACGGCCTGCCGATGAACGAGACCCAGTGGCGCAAGGTGGTCCCGCTGCTGGACGGATACCGCTGCGTCCTTCCCACGCTGCCCCTCGGCGGTCACCGCCGGCCCATGAGGCGGGACGCCGACCTGACCCAGCGCGGAGTCGCCCTGCTCCTCGGCGAGTTCCTCGAACGCCTGGGCCTGGAGGACGTGACCCTGGTCCTGAACGACTGGGGCGGGGGCCAGTTCCTGGTGTCCGAGGGGCGTGCGGAGCGGCTCGCGCGCATGGTGCTGGTGGCCTGCGAGGCCTTCGACAACTTCCCCCCGGGACCGGCCAGGGCGATGGCCCACGTGTGCCGGATTCCCGGCGGCGTCCGGCTCCTGACCCGGCTCATGGGCGTCCGCGCGGTCCGCCGTGCCCGGGGCGGGTACGGCGGGATGAGCCTGCGGGGGATCCCGGACGAGGTCATGGACGACTGGTTCGGCCCGGCCACCCGCAGCAGGGCCGTTCGCCGGGACTTCGCCAAGTTCGCCACCGGGGCGCCCGACCGCGCGACGCTGCTGGACTGGAGCGGGCGGCTGCGCGACTTCGACCGCCCGGTCCTGGTCGTCTGGGCGGCCGAGGACCGGCTGATGCCGCGCGAGCACGGACCCCGGCTGGCCGAGCTCTACCCCCAGGGACGGCTGGTCGAGATCGCCGACTCCTCCACCCTCGTCCCCGAGGACCAGCCCGAACGTCTCGCCGAGGAGATGACCCGCTTCCTCGTCGCGACCGGAGCCTCACCGGTCCGCCCCGCCGGCTGACCGGCCCCGGCCCGACCGCCCCGCACGGGGCCCGGAGCGAACCCCGGCGCCCCAACCCGTGGCCGGGAAGGGGCTGTTCGGGGAGAAGGGGCGGTTTCGGCCCCCCGGGGGGTGGGGGAGGAACACTGGGCGGCTTCGGGGGACGCACGGGGGCGGAACACCTCCCCGGGCCGCCGCAGGCGCACGGCATCGCCACCGGAGGGGGACCGGACATGCGCGACCCGCACCGCCAGGACGCCGAGAACCTGCTCGACCGCACGGTCAAGGAGGAGGCGCGCCGCAGCGGCACGGACCCCGCGGTCCTGCTCACCCGCGCCCGCGCCGCCCTGGACGGCATGGCCCGCGCCGCCGAGCCGGAGTACCAGGCCTACCTGCGCGCCCTGGACGCCGCCCGCGACGCCCACCCCACCTTCGCCCGGCGCTTCGCCCGCGAGGGCGGCGGCCCCACCACCTTCCTGGTGGCCGGGGTGGCCGCCGCGACCGCCACCGTCGCCGACCTCGCCCTCGGCACCGGCGGGGCGGTCGCCCTCGGCGCGGGAATCTCCGTCGGGCTGACCGCCACCGCGACCGCCGTCGTGCGGGTCACCGCCTCGCACGTGCCCGCAGCCCACCACCACGCCGGCGCCGTGCTGCAGCCCGGAGGGCACGAGGCGCTGCGGCTCCAGTGGCTGACCGCACTGGAGTTACGCGGCATCCGGCCCTGGCTGGAGCAGCACCGCCGGCTCGCCGCCCCGCCCCGGACGCCGACCGCGCCGCCCCGGCTGCGCGGCACCGACAAGAGCGCCGCCGCCCGCCGCCGCGCCGTGCTGGAGCGGTCGTTCGACCAGTTACCGCCGGCGGACGCCCCGTTCGCCGGCCGCCGCGAGGAACTGGCCGCCATCCGCCGCTGGGCCCGTGCCGCCCGCGCCGACGCCGACAGCCGCCCCACCGTGGTGGTGCTGCACGGCGCCCTCGGCTCCGGCCGCACCGCGCTGGCCGCCCGCGCCGCCCACGACCTGCGCGACGAGTACCGCGGCGCCTGCCTGGTCGACCTGCGCGGCGACTCCCCCTCCGACCCGCCGCTGCCCACCAGACAGGCCCTGCTCCACCTGCTGAACCGCCTGGGCGCGCCCCGCGAACAGCTCCTGTTCCGCGAGGGCTCGACCCCCGAGCAACAGCTGACCCGCCTCACCGAGCTCTACCGCCGCCACCTGGCCGGACTGCCGGTGATCGTGGTGCTGGACGACGCCTCCGACCCGGAGCAGGTGCGCGCCCTCCTTCCGGAGCGTTCCGAGAGCCTGGTGCTGGTCACCTCCCGCACCCCGCTGGCCCTGCTGCGCGACATGCCTGCCCACTCCCACCAGCTGGCCGTGCAGCCACTGCCGGTGGAGGCCTCCCGGGAGGCCTTGGCCGCCTACACGCCACCCGGCGCCGAACGCGCGCAGGACGACGAGGCCACCGAGCGCGTCCACCGGCTGTGCGGCGGCCTGCCGCTGGCCCTGCGCGTCGCCGGCACCGCCCTCGGCGCCCGCGGCGCGGCCCGGCTCGCCGACGACCTGGGCGCCTACGGCCCGGTCACCCCCGTCCAGCGGGCCCTGTGGCTGCGCTACTCCGACCAGCCCGAGCAGGCCCGCCGCCTGCTGCGGCGGCTCGCGCTGGCCGGCCGGGCCTCGCTCGGCGCGGCGGCCGCCGCCTCGCTGCTGGACACCGACGAGCGGGACGCCTGGCGGCACCTCGCCTCGCTGGCCCGGGCCGGCCTGGTCGAGCCGGTCCGCGGCACCCGCTGCCGGCTGCACGACGTCGTCCGCGCCTTCGCCCAGGAACGCCTCCAGGAGGAGGAGACCCCGGCCGAGCGCACCGCCGCCCAGACCCGGCTGATCACCACCTACGCCGCCCTCGCCGACTCCGTGCTGCGGCTGATCGACGGCAACATCTCCACCCGCACCGGCCTGTCGACCCCGGCCGGCGCGGCCCCGCAGGGCTTCTCCTCCCTCAAGGAGGCGCTGCGCTGGCTGGACGACGAGTCCGCGTTCATCACCGCCGCGCTGCGCAACGCGGACGGCGTGGACAGCTCGGCCGTGCACGCCCTGCTCGGCGCGCTCTGCGACTACTGCCTGCTGCGCGGCGACATGTACCGGCTCGGCGAGATCAACGAGCTGGCCCGGTCCGTCGACGAAGGACTGATGCTCCGCTCGGTGACCTGGCGCACCGGCATCGCCGCCCGGCAGATCGGCGACCTCGACAAGGCGAGGAGCACGCTGTCGTCGCTGGTGGACGACTACCGGGCGTCCGAGCAGGAGGCCGAGGCGGCGCGGGCGATGGGCTCGCTCGGCATCACGCTCCACCACCAGGGCAACCTCCCGGAGGCCGCCGCCAAGCTGCGGGAGGCCGTCAACCTCCAGGGCGCGCCGGAGCTGTCCGCCGACCGGGCGTGGACCCTGCACGCGCTGGGCGCCGTGGAGCGCGACCGGGGGAACCTCGCCGAGGCGCGTCAGCTGCTGCGGCAGTCGCTGGCGCTGCACCGGGCCGCCGAGGCGGTGCACGGAGAGGCGTGGGCCCGCTACCAGTTCGGCCAGCTGGCGCTGCGCGCCGGCGACGTGGAGCGCGGACGCCAGGAGCTGCGGGCCGCGCTCGACGGGTACCGGCGCACCCGGGACACCCGCGGCCAGGCGTGGACCCGCACCCAGCTGGAGCGGGCCCGGCTGGCGGACGGGGAGGCGGCCGCCGCCGTGGAGGGCCTGCGCAAGGCGGTCGCGCTGCACCGTGAGGTGGAGGACCTGCGCGGCGAGGCGTGGACGCTGCACTACCTGGGGCAGGCGCTGGAGGAGACCGGCGACCTCGACGAGGCGGGCCGCGAACTGGAACGCTCCCGCGCGCTGTTCTCCCGGATGCGGGACGTCTACGGGCTGGGCTGGGCCCGCCACCACCTGGCCCGGGTGACGCGCGACCAGCGCGCCGCGCGGGCCGGGTCGCTGCGCAACTCCGGCTTCGCGCGGCAGCTGCTGGTGGACGCGCGGGCCGACTTCCGGCGTGCCGGGGTGGTGCACGGGGAGGCGTGGAGCTGCGTGGAGCTCGCGGTGATCGACGCGGGCAACTCGCGCGAGGAACGGGCGCTCGCGCTGTGCGACGAGGCGGTGGAGCTGGCGGCCGCCTGCGGCGACGTCCGGGCGGAGGGCTGGGCGCGGTTCCTGCGCTGCACGCTGCTGCCGTACGCCGCGGCGGACGGCGCCACGGTGGCCCAGCGGGAGCTGGCCGAGCTGCTCCCCACGGTGAAGGACCCCCGGCTGGCCGACTGCGCGGCCACCTGGGAGCTCTACCTGCGCCGCGGCCTCCCGCCCGGCGAGGCGTGGGCGGCCTGGCGCCTGGGCCTCACCCCCACCCGCGCCGCCCGCGAGATCCTGGGCTGAGGCCCCGAGGCCCCGAGGCCCCGAGGCCCCGAGGCCCCGAGGCCCGGGAGCGGCCCGGGAAGGCCCGGGAGGACCAGGCCCGGGAGGCGTGCGAGGCCCGGGAGGCGTGCGAGGTCCGGGAAACGCGGGAGCGGCCCGGGAGGCGTGCGAGGCCCGGGAGTGCCCCGCGGGCTCGCCGCGGTCCGCAAACGGCCGCGGCCGGCCAGGGCGACGTCGCAGGTCAGGGCATACGTCGGGGCGGCCGGCCGCGGGGTGCGGGGGAGCAGGGTCAGCCGAGGCGGCGGACCAGGGACTCGTACTGGTCCCACAGCTCCTTCGGCGTGTGGTCACCGAAGGTGTTGAGGTGGTCGGGCACCAGGGCGGCCTCCTGCTTCCAGACGTCCTTGTCGACGCTCAGCAGCAGGTCGAGGTCCTCCTCCGGCATGTCCAGGCCCTCGGTGTCGAAGGACGCCTTCGCCGGCAGGATGCCGATGGGCGTCTCGACGCCCTCCGCCTTGCCGTCGAGCCGGTCGACGATCCACTTCAGCACGCGGCTGTTCTCGCCGAACCCGGGCCACACGAAGCGGCCGGCCTCGTCCTTGCGGAACCAGTTGACGTAGTAGATCTTCGGCAGCTTGGACTGGTTCTCGCCGGCGGCCTTGCCGACCTCGATCCAGTGGGCCATGTAGTCGCCCATGTTGTAGCCGCAGAACGGCAGCATGGCGAACGGGTCGCGGCGCAGCTCGCCGACCTTGCCCTCGGCGGCGGCCGTCTTCTCGCTGGCCACGTTGGCGCCGAGGAAGACGCCGTGGTTCCAGTCGAAGGACTCGGTGACCAGCGGCACCGCGCTGGCGCGGCGGCCGCCGAAGAGGATCGCGGAGATCGGGACGCCCTTGGGGTCCTCCCACTCCGGCGCGATGATCGGGCACTGCGCGGCCGGGACGGTGAACCGGGCGTTCGGGTGGGCGGCGGGCGTGCCGGACTCCGGCGTCCAGTCGTTGCCCTTCCAGTCCGTGAGGTGGGCCGGGGGCTCCTCGGTCATGCCCTCCCACCAGACGTCGCCGTCGTCGGTGAGCGCCACGTTGGTGAAGACCGCGTTGCCCCAGAGGGTCTTCATCGCGTTGGCGTTGGTGTGCTCGCCGGTGCCGGGGGCGACGCCGAAGAAGCCGGCCTCCGGGTTGATGGCGTACAGCCGGCCGTCCTCGCCGAAGCGCATCCAGGCGATGTCGTCGCCGATGGTCTCCACCGTCCAGCCGCGGACCGTGGGCTCCAGCATCGCCAGGTTCGTCTTGCCGCAGGCGCTCGGGAACGCGGCGGCCACGTACTTGGACTCGCCCCGCGGCGGCGTGAGCTTGAGGATCAGCATGTGCTCGGCGAGCCAGCCCTCGTCGCGCGCCATCACGGAGGCGATGCGCAGGGCGTAGCACTTCTTGCCGAGCAGCGCGTTGCCGCCGTAGCCCGAGCCGTAGGACCAGATCTCACGGCTCTCGGGGAAGTGCGAGATGTACTTCGTCGAGTTGCAGGGCCACGGCACGTCCTGCTCGCCCGGCTCCAGCGGGGCGCCGAGGGTGTGGACGGCCTTCACGAAGAAGCCGTCGTCGCCCAGCTCGTCCAGCACCGGGCGACCCATCCGGGTCATGGTGCGCATCGAGACGGCCACGTACGCCGAGTCGGTGATCTCCACGCCGATGGCGGAGAGGTCGGAGCCCAGCGGGCCCATGCAGAAGGGGACGACGTACATCGTCCGGCCGCGCATCGAGCCGCGGAAGATACCGCCCTGCCCGTCCGTGCCCCGGAAGACCTCCCGCATCTCGGCGGGGGCCTTCCAGTGGTTGGTCGGACCGGCGTCCTGCTCGCGCTCGGAGCAGATGAACGTGCGGTCCTCGACCCGGGCGACGTCGGTGGGGTCGGAGGCCGCGTAGTACGAGTTCGGGCGCTTGACCGGGTCCAGCCGCTTGAAGGTGCCCTTGCCGACGAGCTCCTCGCACAGCCGGTCGTACTCGGCCTCCGAGCCGTCGCACCAGACCACCCTGTCGGGCTGCGTCAGTTCGGCGATCTCGTTGACCCACGAGACCAGTTCACGGTGCTTGGTGGGGGGTTCTTCCGTCGCGTCGGTGGGGACGGACGGGGGAGCCTCGATGTCGCGCGCCACGAATTGCTCCTAATCAGGGTTGCTGCGGCTGGTCTTGCCCGGGACGTGGGTGGTGCCCTTTTGGTGCGTTTCGACCGCCCCGGATGATTGCGGGTGCTCATTCGCGGCAGGTCTCACTCATATGATCTTCGAGGAAGAGTGCCCATCTGTCCAGGGGGGCGCACACCTGAGCGGCGTGAGCAACCTCACTGATTGTGGCGTTCGGGCGCGGGGAAAGGCACACTTGGCTGATCACGGGTCCCTCCGTGACCTGGGCACTCACCTGTGACTTACGGTCCCGTAGGTACGATGATTGACATGAGCGCACCCTCACTTCCGGAGCAGATCTCGCAGGAGATCAAGCCCCGGCTGCGCGGCTGGCTGCATCTGGGGATGTTCCCGGCAGCTCTGATCGCCGGACTCGTCCTGACCGCTCTCGCCGACTCCACCCGGGGACGGATCGCCTGCGGGGTCTACACCCTCACGGCATGTCTTCTCTTCGGTGTGAGCGCCCTCTACCACCGGGGCGACTGGTCCCCCCGAATGGACGGCGTACTGCGCCGACTGGACCACGCCAACATCTTCCTGATCATCGCCGGCACCTACACGCCGCTGACGATCCTGCTGCTGCCGGACGCCCAGGGCCGGTGGCTGCTGTGGGGCATCTGGGCCGCCGCGGTGGCGGGCATTCTCTTCCGGGTCTTCTGGGTCGGCGCGCCCCGCTGGCTCTACACGCCCTGCTACATCGCGATGGGCTGGGCCGCGGTCTTCTTCCTGCCGGACTTCATGCGCTCCGGCGGCGTCGCGGTCCTGGTGTGCGTGGTGATCGGCGGGGTGCTCTACAGCGTGGGCGGCGTGATCTACGCCATGAAGAAGCCGAACCCGTCGCCGCGGTACTTCGGGTTCCACGAGGTCTTCCACGCGTTCACGCTGGCGGCGTTCATCGCCCACTACGTCGGCATCTCGCTGGTCGCCTACACGAAGGCGTAGTCCGCGCGCCGTGGACCGTGCGCCCGGGAGGGCCGGAAATCGCTCCGGTCCGCCCGGGCGCACGTGTCATTCTGGCCGCATGGTCGGCAGTGCGAGCACAGGCGCGGGAACGGGTGCGGGAACGGGTGCGGGCGCCGCGGGCGCCGGAGCGGGCGCGGGGGCCGGAGCGGGGGCGGGGGTGACGGGGATCCACGTGCGCGTCGCGCCGGAGCTGCGGCTCTTCGTGCGCGCCGGGGAGGCGACGGCGCGGGTCGACGGGGTGTCGACGCTGGGGCACGTCGTGGAGTCGTTGGGGGTGCCGCTGACCGAGGTCGGAGAGCTGTTGGTCGACGGCCGGACGGTGCCGGTCTCGCACCATCCGACGGCGGGGGAGAGCGTGGAGGTCCGCGCGGTGCGGCCGCCGCAGCTCACGCCGGGGGCGCCGGAGGTGCCGCTGCGGTTCCTGCTCGACGTCCACCTGGGGACGCTGGCACGGCGGCTGCGGCTGCTGGGCGTCGACGTCGCCTACGAGTCGACCGACATCGGCGACCCCGCCCTGGCCACGCGGTCCGCCGCCGAGCGCCGGGTCCTGCTCAGCCGGGACCGCGGGCTGCTGCGGCGGCGCGAGATCTGGGCGGGCGCGTACGTCTACAGCACCCGGCCCGAGGAGCAGCTGGGCGAGGTCCTGCGCCGGTTCGCCCCGCGGCTGCGGCCGTGGACCCGGTGCACCGCGTGCAACGGGGAGCTGCGGTCCGCCACCAAGACGGACGTCGCCGACCGGCTGGAGGCCGGGACGTCGCGGTCCTACGAGGTGTTCGCCGAGTGCGCGGGGTGCGGGCGGGTGTACTGGAAGGGCGCGCACCACCAGCAGCTGGTCGACATCGTCGACCGCGCCGTCGCCGAGCACGGCCCCGGCACGTCCTGACTCGCCCCGCATGACCTCGCGCCAGGTCTCGGCCCGCACGGCGGCCGGCCGTGCGGTCGTGCGGTCGGTTGACCGCCCCCGGGGCCCGGGACCTGTGTCGCCGGCGATCGTGCCGACGACCCTCGAACCCTGCGCCGGGGCCGACCTCCCTCGGCTCCTGCCGGGGCGACCGGCGCACCCGCGCCCCCGGGATCAGGCCTGGGGGGCGTTGAGCACCTGGGCGAGGTGGGAGGGGTCGGTGGTGGGGGCGTCGCAGGTGAAGTGGCGGCAGACGTACGCGGCGGGCGCGCCGCCCACCAGCGGCCGGTCGGCCAGCAGCGGGAACTCGTCGCCGCCCTCCGCGCCGACCGCCACCACCGCGCCCGGCGCCGTGCCGAGCAGCGCGGTCCGGTGCAGCGCGCGCGTCGCCTCGTCGTCCCGCGGGCCGACCAGGGCCACCTCGCGCGGACCGTCGATGCCCGCCTCGGCCACCGCGAGGCCCCAGCCGATGAAGCGCGGGACCCGCCGGGCCAGCAGCCGCACCACGCCCAGCGCCCGCTCCGCCGCCGTGCGGTGCGCGTCGGAACCGGTGTGCGCCGCGTAGGACAGCATCGCCCCGGCCGCGGCCGTCCAGCCGGAGGGCGCCGCGTTGTCGGTGGGGTCCTGCGGGCGCCGGAACAGCCGCTCGGCGTCCGCCGCCGTGTCGTACAGCGTCCCGGTCTCCTCGTCGGTGAACCGCTCCCGCACGTGCCCGAGCAGCAGCCCGGCGAAGTCCAGCCAGACGCCCTCCCCGGTGACCCCGGCCAGGGTGATCAGGCCCTCGGCGACGTCGCCGTAGTCCTCCAGCACGCCCGCGTTGGCGCCCGCCCGGCCGTCCCGGCTGGTCCGGGTCAGCCCGGCGTGCTCGTCCATGTGGACCCGCACCAGCAGGTCCGCCGCGGCCACCGCCGCCTCCACCAGGTCCGGCCGGGCGAAGTACGCGCCGGTCTCCGCGAGCGCGGCGACCGCCAGCCCGTTCCACGCCGCGACCACCTTGTCGTCCCGGCCGGGAGCCGGCCGCCGGGTACGGGCCTCGGCGAGCCGGCGACGGATCGAGGCGACGCGGTCGGCGTCGAAGACGGCGTCCTGCTGCGGCAGCCGCAGCACCGAGGCGCCCTCCTCGAAGGTGCCCTCCTCGGTCACGCCGAAGACGCGGGCGGCCAGTTCGCCGTCCTCCTCGCCGAGCACCTCGGTCAGCTGTTCCGGCGTCCAGACGTAGTACGCGCCCTCCACGTGACGGCCCGCGCCGTCGTCGCTGTCCGCGTCCAGCGCGGAGGCGAACCCGCCCTCGGCGGTGCGCAGCTCGCGCACCATGAAGTCGGCGGTCTCCAGCGCCACCCGGCGGGCCAGGTCCGAGCCGGTGGCCCGCCACAGGTGGGCGTAGACCCGGCAGAGCAGCGCGTTGTCGTAGAGCATCTTCTCGAAGTGCGGCACGACCCAGTCCCGGTCCACCGAGTACCGGGCGAAGCCGCCGCCGAGCTGGTCGTAGATGCCGCCGCGCGCCATCCGCTCGCAGGTGTCGGCGGCCATCTGCAGCGCGCCCTCCGAGCCGGTGCGGGCGTGGTGGCGCAGCAGGAACTCCAGCACCATGGACGGCGGGAACTTGGGCGCGCCCCCGAACCCGCCGCGCACCGCGTCGTATTCGCGGGTCAGCCCCAGCAGGGCCGCCGCCATGTCCTCCTCGCCGGGCGCCGCGTCGCCCGCGTCACCGAACGGCATGACCCGCCCCGACAGGTCCTGCACGATCTTCCCGGCGACCTCGGTGACCTCGTCGCGCCGCTCCGCCCAGGCGGCGTGCACGCCCTGCAACACCTGGAGGAAACCGGGCTGGCCGTGCCGGGGCTCGGGCGGGAAGTACGTGCCGAAGTAGAACGGCTCGGCGTCCGGGGTGAGGAAGACCGTCATCGGCCAGCCGCCCTGCCCGGTGGCCGCCTGCACCGCCTCCATGTACACGGCGTCCACGTCCGGCCGCTCCTCGCGGTCGACCTTCACGGGCACGAAGTGCTCGTTGAGGTAGGCGGCGACCGTCTCGTCCTCGAAGCTCTCGTGCGCCATCACATGGCACCAGTGGCAGCTGCTGTACCCGACGCTGAGCAGCAGCGGGACGTCCCGCCGGCGGGCCTCCTCGAAGGCGGCGGGCTGCCACTCCCGCCAGTCGACCGGGTTGTCGGCGTGCTGGAGGAGATAGGGGGACGTGGCCTGCGCGAGTCGGTTTGCCATGCCCCCATCCTTGCGCACGCCACACGACGGGGGGCGGCACGGCCGCGCGGACCGAGGCGGTGCGCAGGACACGCCGGCGCCTACGGCGTGAGCGACGTGACCCTCGCGGGCGAAGCCCCGCACGGGAGCGCCGAGGCCCGGGCCGCGGGACAGGTGTCGTGGCACCCGGCCCGCGCCGCTTCGTGGCAGGCGCGGACCGGGGCCGCTCGGGGGAGCCCTCAGCAGGGGCTGAGGGGACGCGCGGCGGCCTCGGCGTGGGCCTCCATGCGCTGGGCGGCGAGGATGGCCGCCCGGGTGTCGGCACGGGACGCGGCGACCACCAGCGCCCGGCCGGCGAGGTCGTGCGCCCGGCGGTGCAGGGCGGTGACCCGCGCCCGGTGCCCGTCCCGCGCCGACGGGCCGGGGAACGCCGCGCGCGCCGGGGCTGAGCCGCCGCGCAGCCGGGCCACCTGCTGGGCCAGCTGTTCGGCCGCCTCGTCCAGATCGGCGCACGGCGCCAGGGCCCGGAGCTCGTCGGTCACCGCGAGCAGCGCGGCCAGGTGGCCGGCCAGCTGGAACTCCAGCTCCGCCTCGCGTGACCTGCGGGGAATGTCCGTGCCGGGGCCGGCCATGGTGTGGACCGACTTGCTGCGGATCGGTTCGTACATGGGGAGGCCTCCTGCGCTCTGACAGGAAGCCATCCTACATTGGAACGAGTCTAAAATTGTGTCGAGTCCCAGCTCGGCGCGGCGTGTCGGACCCGCCGACGGACCGCCCGGGCCGCCCGTCGCTCAGTTCTGGCGGTAGGTCTCCAGGAACCGTCCGATGCGCCCGATCGCGTCCCGCAGATCGGTGACCGAGGGCAGCGTGACGATCCGGAAGTGGTCGGTGTCGGGCCAGTTGAAGCCGGTGCCCTGCACCACCATGATCTTTTCCCGGCGCAGCAGGTCCAGGACCATCCGCCGGTCGTCCTTGATCGGGTAGACCTTCGGGTCCAGCCGGGGGAAGAGGTAGAGCGCGCCCTTCGGCTTGACGCAGCTCACGCCCGGGATCTGCGTCAGCAGCTCGTGGGCGACGTCGCGCTGCTCGCGCAGCCGGCCGCCCGGGAGCACCAGGTCCTGGATCGTCTGCCGGCCGCTGAGCGCGGCGACCACGCCGTGCTGTCCGGGCATGTTGGCGCACAGACGCATGTTGGCGAGGATGTTGAGGCCCTCGATGTAGGAGTCCGCGTGCGCCTTGGGGCCGGAGATCGACATCCAGCCCACCCGGTAGCCCGCCACCCGGTACGACTTCGACATGCCGTTGAAGGTGAGCGTCAGCAGGTCCGGGGCGATCGCCGCCGTCGGGGTGTGGGTGGCGTCCTCGTAGAGGATCTTGTCGTAGATCTCGTCCGAGCAGACCAGCAGGTTGTGGCGGCGCGCGATGTCCGTGAGCCCGCGCAGCAGGTCGTCGCTGTAGACGGCGCCGGTCGGGTTGTTCGGGTTGATGATCACGATCGCCTTGGTGCGGTCGGTGATCTTGGCCTCGATGTCGGCCAGGTCCGGCATCCAGTCGGCCTGCTCGTCGCAGACGTAGTGGACCGGGGTGCCGCCGGACAGGGCCACGGCCGCCGTCCACAGCGGGTAGTCCGGGGCGGGGACCAGCACCTCGTCGCCGTTGTCCAGCAGGCCCTGCATGGCCATCACGATCAGCTCGGACACGCCGTTGCCGACGAAGACGTGCTCGACGTCGGTCTCGATGCCGAGCGTCTGGTTGTGCATCACCACCGCGCGGCGGGCGGCCAGCAGGCCCTTGGCGTCGCCGTAGCCGTGCGCCGAGCCGACGTTGCGCAGTATGTCCTCGAGGATCTCCGGCGGGCACTCGAACCCGAAGGCGGCCGGGTTGCCGGTGTTCAGCTTGAGGATGCGGTGACCGGCGGCCTCCAGCCGGGTCGCCTCCTCGAGCACCGGGCCCCGGATCTCGTAACAGACGTTGGCGAGCTTGGACGACTGGATCACCTGCATGACGTGAGCCTACGGGGATACGTCCCGGGTCGCCTCGTGTTCTCCGACACGTCCGGACGTCCCGCGCGGGGGAGGCCGGGGGGACGGTTCGCCCCTGTTCGCGGTGTGCGGGGACCCGTCCGGCGGTCCGTGCGGGCGGGATGGGGGACTCCGGGTGTGTTCTGCGCCACGCCTGTCTTTACAATTCGCACCCATGTCCATCACCCCAGAACACGGGCCGGGCGCACACGATGCGCCGGAGCCGCCGGCGGTACCTCCGACCGAGGTGCCCGCCCCCTCCGTGTGGCCTGCCGCGGGCGACGCGGAGGCCACCCGTGAGCTGCCGCCGGTGCGGGGTGACCGCCCGGACGGTGAGGACGAGGCGGCCACGCGTGAGCTGCCGGTGACGCCCGGCGGCCCGGGACCGCACGGCGCCCGGCCGCCCGCGCCCGGCGCCCACGCCGCGCCCGAAGGGCCCGCCGCGCCCGGTGGGCCCGCCGGATACACGGCTCCCGGTGGGCACGAGGTCCTCGGGGGGCCCGGCGGCTCGTACGGGTATCCGTCGGCGGGGTACGCCGGTGAGGCCTCCGGGAGCGGTGCGCACGGGTATCCGGGCCACGGCGTGTACGCCGATTCCGCCGCGTACGGGGCGGCCTCGGCCGCCGCCGACTTCGACGACTTCGCGTCCTACGGCGCCTACGGGGCGGCCGCCGGACACGGAAGCCAGGCCGGATACGACGGGCAGACCGGACTCGGCGGGCAGGCCGGGCGGACGGGGGCGGCGCCGGCCGGCCGGGCCGCGGCGCGGGAGGCCGCCCGGGCGGCGGAGCGGGAGGGTGCGCGCACCCGCCGCGTGCGCAGCCGCCAGATGCTGCTGGCCACCGGCGCGGGCGTCGTCGGGCTCGGGGCGCTGACGGTGCTGGGGTTCGCGCTGTCCTCCGGTTCCGAGGAGCCGTCCCGCGGCGGCAACGGCCCCAACGCGCCGGGGCTCTCGGTGGGCGACATGGCCGATCCCGGGCTGATGCCGTCCGTGGAGGCGTCGAAGCCTCCCGCCACGGTCACGCCCAGTGCGGCGCCGTCGAGGACCGCGTCCCCGACCCCCACCCCCTCGGCCACCCGGACGGCTTCGCCCACGCCCACCAGGGAGCCGGTGAAGGAGACGACGTCCGCGCCCGCCTCGCCCACGACGGGATGGCCGGGTTACGACGACAACGACGACGGCGACGGCCGCGGCAACGGCTGGGGCAACAGCACCCGCCGCCCCCGCTAGGACGCACCGCCGGGCAGGAAGCACCGCCGGGCGTCGCGCGCGGCGACGCGGCAGCCCCGCACGCGGCAACGCGGGAGCCTCACCCCCACGCCCGCGCCCGCCGCGTCAGCCGCGGGGGCGGCCCGCGCGCACCGAGCGGCCGGCCAGGACGTCCGTGCGGCGGCCGTCGTCGACGGCGAGGCGGCCGTCCACCAGGACGTAGGGGATGCCGGCCGGCGGTGTCCGGGGCGCCGCGAAGGTGGCGCCCTCGGCGACGGTCGCGGGGTCGAAGAGGACCAGGTCGGCCCGGTGGCCCTCGCGGACCAGGCCCCGGTCCGGCAGGCCGAGCCGCGCGGCCGGCCGCCCGGTGAGGTGCGCGACGCACTCCTCCAGCGTCAGCACGCCCAGCTCCCGCACGTACCTGCCGAGGTACCGGGGAAAGGTGCCGTACGCCCGGGGGTGCGGCTTGGTGCCGTGCAGGATGCCGTCGGAGCCCCCGGTGTGCGCCCGATGCCGCATCAGCGCGCGGACGTTCTCCTCGTGACCGACGTGCTGGAGGACGGACGTGCCGAGCCGGTCCGCCAGCAGCAGGCGGCGGGCCTCCTCCCAGGGCGAGGACCCCGAGCCGGACGCCAGCTCCGCCACCGTCCGCCCCACCCGCCCGGTCAGCGCGGGGTCGACCACCCCGGAGATCTCCACGGTGTCCCACTCCACCGGAACGCCGTGGCAGCCGTCCGAGCCGGACACCTCCAGGACGTGCCGGATCCGCTCCGCGACCGCGTCGTCCCGCAGCCGCTCCAGGATGGCGGCGGGGCCGCCCTCGCTCGCCCACCCGGGCAGCAGCGCGGCCAGCGTGGTGGCGCCCGGGGTATAGGGGTAGGTGTCCAGCGTCAGGTCGCGGCCGGCGTCCAGCGCCTCGTCCAGCAGGGCCTCCAGCTCGCCGTGACGCCCCTCGTTCTCCGAGAAGTTGAGCGTCGCGTGGGCCAGGTGCAGGGCGCAGCCCGCCTCCTGGGCGATGACGATCACCTCCTGGTACGCCGCCAGGGCCCCGGCCCCGTACGAGCGGTGGTGCGGGCACCAGTAGCCGCCCGCCCGGGCGACCACCCGGCACAGCTCGGTCAGCTCCCCGGCGCCGGCGTACATGCCGGGCGGGTAGGTGAGCCCGGACGACATGCCCACCGCCCCCTCGCGCAGCCCGGCCGCCACCAGCTCGCGCATCCGGTCCAGCTCCGCCTCCGAGGGCGGGCGGTTCTCCCAGCCCATCGCCAGCATCCGGACGGTGCCCTGCGGCACCAGGTACGCGGCGTTCACCGCGATGCCCTCGCCGTCGACACCCCGGTCCAGCCGGTCCAGGTACTCGCCCACCGACCGCCAGTCGAAGTCGACGTCCTCGCCCGGACCGTTCCAGCCGGCCACCGCCTGCCGCACCTCGGCCAGCGTGCGGTCGTCGACGGGCGCGTAGGAGAGCCCGTCCTGACCCACGACCTCCAGGGTGACGCCCTGCGCGAGCTTCGCCGAGTGGTCCGGGTCGGTGAGCAGCGCCAGGTCGCTGTGGGAGTGCATGTCCACGAAGCCGGGCGCCAGGGCCAGGCCCTCCGCGTCCAGCATCCGGGTGCCGACCGGGCGCTGGCACCCGGCCGCGGCCGCCTCACGGACGATCTGCACGACGCGGCCGTCCTTGACCGCCACGTCGGCCCGGTAGGACGGGCCCCCGGTGCCGTCCACCACCTCGGCGTCCTGAACGACCAGATCGGCCAGATGCACGGCGGCCCCCACTTCGCTGGGCGGACGGCCGCGGAGCCGTCCGTCGGAAGATCCCTCAGAAGATCCGTCAGAAGAACGTACGGATGTAGTCCACCACCGTGCCGTCCGCCTCGACCAGAGGGATCAGCTGCCATTTGTCGAAGACGGTGCACGGGTGCGACAGCCCCATGCCCACCCAGTCGCCGACCTCCAGGTCCGCGCCGGGCCCGGTCTCCAGCCAGGCGTGCTGGTCGGACAGCCGGGTGACGGCGATGCCCTCGGCCGGACGCTCGACGTCGCCGCGGCGCACCACCTGCGCCTCCGGCATGCCCAGGTCGTACGCGGCGTCCCGCTTGCCCGCGTTGAGGAACGCCTGCTCGCCGGTGGGACGGGAGACGACCTGCGCCCACAGCCGGAACGCCGGCTCCAGCGCGCCCTCCTCGGGAACGCGGACGAACGGCGTGATCGACCGGTAGTGGCCGTCGTCGTGCGAGACGTACGCGCCCGAGCGCAGCAGCTTCAACGGGGGCCGGCTGAGCCCCGGCAGACGGGTGAAGACCTCGGCGACCGTGTCGAACCAGGCGCTGCCGCCCGCGCTGACCACGATCTCCTCCAGGCCGGTACCGGTGAACAGCCCCGCCTTGTCCAGCCTTGCCGCCAGCTCCACCAGCCGCACCAGCCAGGCGCGCACCCGCTCCTCGGTGGCGTCCGGGACCTCGCCCTCGTAGCCCGCCACGCCCGCCAGCCGCAGCGACGGCGCCGCGGCCACCGCCTCGGCGACGGCCAGGCAGTCGGCCTCGGTCCGCGCCCCGGTCCGCGCGCCGTCCCCGGCGGCCAGCTCCACCACCACGTCCACCGGGCGCCCGCCCACCGGCCGCAGGGCCGCGTCCATCAGCTCGACGCCGCGCACCGAGTCGGCGTAACAGATGAAGCGGAACGCCGGGTCGGCGGTCAGCTCGGCGGCGACCCAGCGCAGCGCGGCCGGGTCGACCAGCTCGTTGGCGAGGAAAATCCGCCGCACCCCGAAGGCCCGGGCCACCCGCACCTGGTGCGGCACCGCCAGCGTGATGCCCCACGCGCCGTGCTCCAGTTGCTGCCGGAACAGCTGCGGGGCCATCGTCGTCTTGCCGTGCGGGGCGAACGCCAGGCCGTGACGCTCGGTGTACGACTCCATGAGCCGCAGGTTGTGGCGCAGGCGCTCGGCGGACAGCGTCAGCACGGGGGTGGTGAACCCGCCGGTGAACAGATTCCGCCGCTGCGCCGCCAGCTCGCCCACGGTCAGACCGTCCGCGTCGAGCGGCAGACCCTTGAACCGGTGGTCGATCCGCTCCCCGGAAAGACGGGTGACGGCATCCGCGGACATTCGGGCCTCCTGTGCGCTGCGGGATCCGGGCTGTTTCACTTTCCCATGATCGGGACCCCGTCCACGAGCATCCGGAGGATGACCATGACAGAGAAGACCGCACTGACCCCCAGCACCCACACCGCTCCGCCCGCGGCCTTCTCCCACGGCCTGCGCAAGGGCAACATCCTCCAGGTCGCCGGACAGGTCGGCTTCCTGCCCGCCGAGGAGGGCAGGCCGCCCACGCCGGCCGGCCCGACGCTGCGCGAGCAGACCCTCCAGACCCTCGCCAACGTCGAGGCGGTGCTGAAGGAGGGCGGCTCCGGCTGGGACGACGTGATGATGCTGCGCGTCTACCTCACCGACGTGGACCACTTCGCGGAGATGAACCAGATCTGGAACGCCTATTTCGGCGAGCGGCTCACCCAGCCGCCGGCCTGCCGGACCACGGTCTACGTGGGGCTGCCGCCCGGCCTGCTGATCGAGATCGACGCGATGGCCGTCCTGGACTGACGCCGGACCGGGCCGCCGAGGGTCCGTCTCCGTCCGGGGCGCCGCGGGCCGGTCTCCGCCGGGCCGCGCCGACGCGGCCCGGCGGAGATCAACTCCTCCGCGGAGAGGCCCACATGATGGCCCCCATGTTCCCCAAGACTTCTCCGCGAAGAAGCACCGGCGCCCGACGGTCCCCCGATCACCGGCGAGCGCGGCGAAGGCCATCCTGACCGCTCGTCATGTTGACCACGCGTGCCCAGGCGTCACTGGACAATTACTGGACAACGTGAGATCAAAGCGAACATCGCCGAGTGGCCGGGGGGTCGCACACGACATGGGACGCCGGGAGAAGCCGATCGAGCCCGGGCAGGGGAAGGCCGCCGAGTTCGCGGCCGACCTCCGCATGCTCCGGCGGCGCACCGGCAACGTGCCGTACCGCGAACTAGCCTCCCGGGTGCCCTACTCGGCGTCCAGCCTGTCCGCCGCCGCCTCCGGGCACCGGCTGCCCGCCTGGCCGGTGGTCGCCGCCTACCTGGAGGCCTGCGGAGTCACCGGCACCGGCGAGTGGCACCGTCGCTGGCGGCAGGCGGCGGGCCTGCCGCCCGAGGCGGAGCCGGCCGCCCGTCCCCCGGGCGGGCCGCCGACCCGACCGCCGGCCGGGTCCTCCTTCCCGTTCACGGGCTCCGCGGCGGGCCCCGCCCGCGCGCCGGACCCGTCGGGCGAGCCGCCCTACGGCCCGCCGGTCGGCCCGCCCCGCCGGGGGACGGCCGCCGTGGCGCCGTACGGACCGCCGCCCGACGACCCGTGGCAGGACACCGAGGACGGCCCCGGCGCAGCCGCCGAGGGCGTCCCGCACGCGCCGCGCGGCGTGCCCGACCCGCCCACCCGCTTCGTCGGCCGCGACCACGAGGTGGAGGAGGTGTGCCGGCTGCTCGCCGAGCACCGGCTGCTCACCCTCACCGGCGTCGGAGGCGTCGGCAAGACCCGCCTCGCCCAGCGCGCCGCCCGCACCGCCGGACTGCTGCTGCGCGACGGCGCGTGCTGGGTGGAGCTCGCCGAGGTCACCAGCCCCGACGTCCTGCCCTACGCCGTCGTCGAAGGGCTCGGCCTGGCGCCCGTGCCCCCGCACACCACGCCGACGGCCCATCTGGCCGACGCCCTGCGCGGCCGCGAGATCCTGCTGGTGCTCGACAACTGCGAACACCTCGCCGCCGCCTGCGCCCGGCTCGCCCACCTGCTGCTGGCCTCCACCACCGGCGTCCGCCTGCTCGCCACCAGCCGGCTGCCGCTCGGCCCGGCCGCCGAACGGCTCTACGTCGTCCCGCCGCTCCCCGAGGACGCCTCGCTCGCCTTACTCACCGACCGCGCCGCCCTGCTGGCCGACGCGGCATGGTCGCCGGACGACGTGGAGCACGCCCGCGCCGTCATCCGCCGCCTCGACGGGCTCCCGCTGGCCATCGAGTTCGCGGCCCGGCGGCTGCGCGCGCTCTCCCCGGGACAGCTCCTCGACCGCCTCGACGAACGCCTGCCGCTGCTCAGCAAGGGCGACCCGGTGGCGCCCGAACGGCACCGCTCGCTGCGCGCCATGCTCGACTGGAGCCACCAGCTCTGCACCCCCGCCGAACAGCGGCTGTGGGCACGGCTGTCGGTGTTCGTCGGCTCGATATCGCTGGAGGCGGCGCACGCCGTGTGGGAGGTCCCCCGCACCGGCGCGCGGACCGGTTCGGGCGAGGGCGCCCGCACCGGCGCGGGTGCCGGCCCCGGCGAGGGGACCCGTGCCGACGGGGAGACCGGCCCCGGCGAGGAGACCCGCCCGGAGGAGCTGCTCGACGCCGTCGACGGCCTGATCGACCACTCCCTGCTGCTCACCGAGCCCGGCGACGGCGCCGGCCGCCGCTACACGATGCTGGAGACGGTCCGCGAGTACGGCCGTGACCGGCTCGCCCGCGGCGGGGACCTCGACGACGCCCGCACCCGGCACCTGCTGTGGTTCCGCGACATGGTGCGCGAGGTCTACGAACTGTGGGCGGGACCCGGCCAGGCCGCGCGGCTGCGCGAACTGGGGCGGGAGCTGCCCAACCTCCGCCAGGCCCTGGAGTACGGGGTGCGGGAGGACGCCGAGCCGGCACAGGCGCGCGCCGCCCTGGACATCGCCCACGGCCTCGTCTGGTACTGGACCGCCACCGGCGCCGCCGAACAGGGCGTCGGCTGGCTGCGCCGCGCCCTGGCCGCCACCGCCCCCGCGGACGGCGACCCGGCGGTGCGGGCCGCCCGCACCCGGGCCATGTGGGCCTGCGCCTTCCTGGCCGTCTTCCCCGCCGACCTGGAGGCCGCCGCCGGCCAGGCCGCCGAGGCCGCCGCGCGCGCCCGGGCCGACGGCGACCAGGCCTCGGTGGGCTGGGCCACCACGGTGACCGCGCTGGCCACACTCACCGGCGGCGGGGTCGAGGAGAGCCTGGACGCCTTCCGCGCGGCGGTGACGGACCTGCGGGCCGCCGGCGACCGCTACGGCGAGCAGAACGCGCTCAGCATCCTGGCCAGCGCGCTGTGCGCGACCGGCCGCATCGAGGAGGCGCTGGACCGCCTGGAGCGTGCCTTCGGCCTCTCCCGGGAGCAGGACGAGCGCTGGCACCGCCCCTACCTGCACTGGGTACGGGCGAAGACCCTGATCGTCGAACGGCGCCTGACCGGGCCCGACGGCGCACTGGCGCACGTCCTGGGCGTCCTGGAGCCGCAGCGGGACTTCGCCGACCCGCGCGCCCTCGCGCTGGGCCACGACACGCTGGCCCACTGCGCCTGGCTGCTCGGCCGCCACCGCGAGGCCGCCCGCCTGTTCGGCGCCTCCGAGGCCCGCTGGCCCGTCGAGGAGACGCGCATCGCGGCCTACCGGGTCGCGGCCCTGGACACCGCACGGTGCCTGGAGGAGCTGCGGGCCGCGCTGGGGGAGGACGCGTACCGCGCGACCAGGGCCGAAGGGGCCGCGCTGCCGACCGAGGAGGCACGGGAATGGGCCATCCGTTTCGCCGCGGATGCCATGTAAGTCCCCCGGGCCGCGGCCACGTTCCTCGGTAACGATGCGACGACAGGTTTTCCGCGGGGTGGGGTCGTGGACCATACTGCGGGCTGTGGAGCAGCGCATCGGTTCAAACACCAAGCCCCTGACCCCGCCCGCCGCCGTCGACCCGGCCCTGATCCCGGGGCTCACCGCCCCGGCGACGGCCGACGGCGCGCCCGAGGACGCCGCCGTGCCCGGCGCGGCGTCCGACGAGGCCGACGCCGTCGTGGAGGACGCCGCGCCGGAGCCCGAGGACGCCGCCGAGGCGGACGCCGTGGGTTCCGCCGACGACTCCGGCGAGGCCGCCGACTCCGGCGAGGACCTGGGCGAGGGCGTTTCCGCGTCCGCGCCCGTTCCGGACGGTCCGGTCTTCGAGGCCAAGGACTTCCGCGCCCGCCTCGTCGCCGACCACGCCGGCATCCGCCTGTGCCTGGACGACCAGGAGTGCGAGTTCCGCTGGGACGAGATCGGCGCCGTGGAGACGTCGACCTCGGGCTTCGGCAAGCGGTACACGGTCGTCGTGCACACCCCGGACCGCCGGTGGTACTGGATCGAGATCGACGCCAAGTCCCGCGCGGACATCGCCCGTTGGGAGACGGAGCTGGACGCCGTCCTCGACGCGTACTTCGAGGAGGCCGACGCGCAGCCGGCCGACGCGGAGACGGACGCGGACGTGGACGTGGACGCGGGCGTGGACGCCGAGGCGACGGCCGACACGGAGGCCGACGAGGAAGCGGACGCGAAGGCCGACGCGAAGGCCGAGGGTGCCCGCGGGCGGAAGCCGGGGCCGGCGCAGGCGTAGCGCCCGCGGGGCCGGGGGAGCGGCGGACGTCGTCCTGCCGTGCCCCTTGCCGGTGCGCCCGGGGTCGGCCAGGTTGATCGCCATGGCTGACAACACGAACAACACCGCACCCCGGAAATCGAGTTGGAAGTACATCGGCCCCGGCATCGTCGTCGCGGCGACCGGCGTGGGCGCCGGCGACCTGGTGGCGACCCTGGTCGCCGGGACCAACTTCGGCTACACGCTGCTGTGGGCCGCCGTCATCGGCTGCGTCGTCAAGATCGCCCTCGCCGAGGCGGCCGGCCGCTGGCACCTGGCCACCGGCCGCACCCTCTTCGACGGCTGGGCGTCACTGGGCGCCTGGACCACCGTCTTCTTCGTCGTCTACGCGATCGTCTGGGGCTTCGTCTACGGAGCCGCCGCCATGTCGTCGAGCGGACTGCCCCTGCAGGCGCTGTTCCCCGGCGTGATGGACCTGGAGTGGTGGGCGGTCTCCACCGGCCTGGTCGGACTGGTCTTCGTCTGGTTCAACCGGTACGCGGTGTTCGAGAAGGTCATGACCGTCCTGGTGGGCGTCATGTTCCTGGTCACCGTCTACCTGGCGATCCGCGTGGTCCCTCATCTGGGTGGACTCTTCGCCGGCCTGCTGCCGGTCCTCCCGGACGGCAAGGACTCCGTCCTCAACACCCTCGGCCTCATCGGCGGCGTGGGCGGCACCATCACGCTGGCCGCCTACGGCTACTGGGTGAACGCCAAGGGCTGGACGAACACCGGCTGGATGAAGGTGATGCGGCTCGACAACCGGGTCGCCTACATCACCACCGGCATCTTCGTCGTGGCCATGCTCATCGTGGGCGCCGAGCTGCTGCACTCCTCGGGCATCGCGATCGCCTCCGGCGACAAGGGGCTGATCCAGCTCGGCGACATCTTGGAGGAGGAGTACGGGACCGCCACCGCCAAGTTCTTCCTGATCGGCTTCTTCGCCACCTCCTTCACCTCCCTGATCGGCGTCTGGCACGGCGTGAGCCTGATGTTCGCCGACTTCGCCGCCCGCTACCGCACCAAGCGGGCCGCCACCGGCGAGGAGGTCGCCGAGGGCCGCCGCGAGAAGTCCTGGGCGTTCCGCGGCTACCTGCTCTGGCTGACCTTCCCGCCGATCGTGCTGCTCTTCCAGGGCCAGCCGTTTCGCCTGATCATCCTGTACGGCGTCCTGGGCGCGGCCTTCATGCCGTTCCTGGCGCTGACCCTGATCTGGCTGCTCAACTCCAGCCGCACGCCCGCCGAGTGGCGCAACGGGATCACGAGCAACGTGATGCTGGCCGTCGCCGGACTGCTCTTCCTGGTCCTGTGCGTCAAGCAGATCTGGGACCAGGACTGGGCGAAGTTCTTCTGACCGGACCGTCAGACGGCGCGCTCGGCGCGCAGCACCGCGTCGTGGACGGTGACCTCGCGGCCCTCGTGGGTCACCGTCCGCGGCCGGGCCTCCCGGGTGTGCACGGTCCAGCCGCCGGCCGGGACGAGGTCGTCGGCCAGCTCGTCGGCCGTGCAGAACAGATCCGGCTCCGGCGGCCGCGGAACGGCGCCCTCGGTCAGGTCCCGGGGGTGGTGCAGGATCACGACCAGGCTGCCGCCCGGCGCGACCGCCTCGGCGAGACCCGCGAACACCTGGCGGCGCACGTGCGACGGAAGGTGCAGGAATGTCGCGAACACCAGCTCGTAGGCGGCCGTCTCCGGCATCCAGTCCAGCACGTCGGTCCGCTGCCAGGTGACCCGCGCGGCCAGCTCCGGCGGGGTGTGCCCGGCGGCCCGGTCCAGGGCCACCTGCGAGACGTCCGTCCCGGTGACCGTCCACCGTTCCTAAAGACTGAGCGGGAGTGAGTCCTGGGTCCAGGCCTCGTGCTCGTGCTCAGCCGCGTGTCCCGAACGGTGTTGGGCACGCTGGTCACCCGCTTTCGCCTCGGTGTCCGGTGGAGCGGATCGTGTCCGTTGTCCGGGGATCGAGGGGCGGGTTTCCTCACGCCCTCGTGCACTCAGTGTGGCCTGGGCGGCTCGATGTCCCGCACGATCGCTCCGGTCGTACGGGGGCGTTGCCGTCCGACGCCGGACCGGGTGTCCGAGGGCGCGTCGTCCGATGGCGATGGCGGCGGCGTCGTGCCGGGTCATCGCACGGTGTGGTGTGGTGAGGGGTTTCTGCCAGTGTTGGGCACCCCACAAGCTGGTGTACGCGGGGTCAACCGCGACGATGGTCAGGCCATGCTCGGCGGCCATGTTCACGATCCGCGCCCTCAACCGGCCGGTGGGGATCCCGGAGATCGTCTGCCGGAACTTCCCTCGCCGGCCGTGCTTTTCGCGAGTGGTGCTGTCGGAGAAGTCGAGGTCCTCGATCGCCACCGCGCCCACACCCTCACGGACCGCCCAGTGCATCAGCCGGGTGAGTGCGTGCCGCAACCGCGCATCCCGGTGGGACGCGGTGCCGGTGAGGTCGTAGTCGAAGCGGCGCGGCTCAGCCACCGGGTTGCCGTGCGCGTCGAGGCGGTAGGCGGCGAGGTGGTCGGCGTTCATGTCGACACCGATCATCCCGTCCGCCCGCGCCGCCTCCAGCGGGACGGCCTGAACGGCGGGGCGTTTCCAGGACGCGGTGAGGTACCAGCGGCCCCGGACCGGATCGTGGCGAATCTCGTAGACGACGGCACGGTTGGCTTCGATACGGTCGGCCCACTCCTCACCACGGTGCGCGAACGCCACCCGGCCGGTCAGGACGTACCGGCCGTGCGGGGCGTTCGCCAGGCGCTCCAGCGGCCTGGGCAGCTTGACGCTCACTTCGCCGTCGGGGGTGACACGGATGGTCTCGTTCCCGAACCGCTTGCCCGACTCGCCGTCCGCCGACAGGAACGCCCGCGCGGCCTCCCACCGCGCCCGCCACTCCGCCTCCGACAGACCGGCCTCCTCCAGGTGATGCCGGGTGTTCGCCAGACGTTTACCGCCCCGCACCACGTGGACCCGGCCCGCTTCCCAGTCCGCCCTCACTTGCGCGTGCCGGGCCTCCAGCGTGCGCAGTCGCTGCGCCTTGGCCCGCCACTCACGTGCGGACCGGTAGCCGCCCGGGGCACGTTTGGCGCCTTTGGCGCCGAGGGGCTGGGCCAGGCGGTGGCGGATGACCTTCATGGTGGTCTCGAGCTGGTGGAGGTGGGCGGCCTGGGCGCGACGGGCCAGCGCGTACTGGTCGTGGGTGGCCTTGGTGATCGCCCCCGCCCACCGCGACGAACACGCGGCCGTCAACGCCTGCTTACGCACCGCCCACGACGATGTGTTTCGCTCGAACCCCGCCTGCGCATAGACGCGCAGGTCACGGG
The DNA here is from genome assembly GCF_040295685.1 of Streptomyces sp. NPDC002734. Classification (NCBI taxonomy): domain Bacteria; kingdom Bacillati; phylum Actinomycetota; class Actinomycetes; order Kitasatosporales; family Streptomycetaceae; genus Streptomyces; species Streptomyces sp. NPDC002734. The sequence goes on along the minus strand of NZ_JBEOVU010000028.1, from coordinate 34,149 downwards.
AGGCCAGCGAACCCAGATGAGCGCCGACCTCCCGCAGTACTTCCACGTCCTGGGCGGTGAGGTCCTTCAGCCGGGTCCGGATAGCGCACCCGGTGGCCTCCCGCACCACGAACGGCGCACGCAACGGCCGCAACGGCCGGGATGCCGCGACAGCTGACGACACGCCACGCACCCCGTGACTGCCCTCGACCGCCCCAACCGCTCCCATGTACCGGAAACGACAGACACTCGTACACGGTTACGCTCACCCCGAATAGGTGTACAGGCCAACGGTTCCGAACCCCGGCCGGGCGAGCCAGAGGGAGTCCGCGCCCTCCCCGCACCCGGCCTCCAGCGCCCGGCCCGGGGCCAGCCCGGACACCTCGTCCACCAGGGCGGGATTGGGGTCCCCGCTCCACAGCCGGTCGGCGGAGGAATAGCGCTCGTCCCAGAAGCCGGCGGTGAAACGGGGGTCGTCGGTCATGAGGCGCAGGCTACCCGCTCGCCAGGGCGTCACCGGTGTGCGGCGCAGGCGACACCGGGTGCCCGCCGGACACGGTTGCGGACGCACCCGCCCCCGCAGCCGTGTCGCGCTGCGGGGGCGGGGCCCGCCTCCTGGCGGGGGGAGGTGTGGAGGCGGGGTTTCGGGGCGGTGGGGGGATCAGCCGAGGCCGTGGACGTGCGGGCCGACGGCGTTGGACCAGGCGTTGCCGGCCGTGGCGTCCCAGTTGGTCGACCAGGTCATCGCGCCCCGCAGGTCCGGGTAGGCCTTGGAGGGCTTGAAGGTGCCGCAGTTGGTGAGCTTGGTCAGGCAGTCCAGGGCGTTGTTGACGATCGTCGGGGAGACGTAGCCGCTGCCCGCGCCGCGGGTGGAGGCGGGGACGCCGATGCCGACCTGGGAGGGCGCGAGCCCGCCCTGCAGCTGGATGCAGGCCAGCGCGGTGAGGAAGTCCACCGAGCCCTGCGAGTACACCTTGCCGTCGCAGCCCAGCATGGAACCGCTGTTGTAGTACTGCATGTTGACGACGGTCAGGATGTCCTTGATGTTGAGCGCCGTCTGGAAGTAGGTGCCCGAGGTCGACTGCATGTCGATGGTCTGCGGGGCCATGGTGATGATCAGGTTCGGACCGGCCTTCGCCGACAGGGAGCGCAGCGCCTGCGTCATGTACGTCGCGTTGAGGCCGTTCTCCAGGTCGATGTCGACGCCGTCGAAGCCGTACTCCTGCATCAGCGCGTACACCGAGTTGGCGAAGTTGGTCGCGGAGGCCGTGTCGGCCACCCGCACCGCGCCGAGCTCGCCGCCGACGGAGATGATGACCTTCTTGCCCGCCGCCTGCTTGGCGCGGATGTCGGCCTTGAACTGGGCCTCGGTGTAGCCGTTCAGGCCGGCCGAGTCGAGGGTGAAGTCGACGGTGCCCGGCGTGGCGGTGGCGTCGGCGAAGGCGACCGCGATGATGTCGTACTGGCTCTGCACCTGGGCCAGGGTCTGCACGGCGGCGCCGTTGTTGAAGTTCTGCCAGTACCCGGTCACCGCGTGCTTGGGCAGGTTGCCGCCGCCTCCGGTGCCGGTGGGCCGGGTGGTCGCGTTGACCGTGGCGGACTTCGCGGACTCGCCCGCCGCGTTGGTCGCGGTCACCTGGAAGGAGTACGCGGTGGAGGCGCTGAGCCCGGTGACGGTGGCCGAGGTGCCGGTCGCGGTCGCCACCTTGGTGCCGCCCCGGTACACGGTGTAGCCGGTCGCGCCCTGCACGGTGTTCCAGGTGAGGGAGACGGAGGACGAGGTCGTGCCCGAGACCGTCAGCCCGGCCGGGGCCGCGGGGATCGCCGGCTGCTCCGGCTCGCCGCCCCCGCCGCCTCCGCCGTCGGGGCCGAAGACGGAGAAGTCGTCCACGTAGTAGGGCGCCTGGCCGTACCAGCCGTGGGTGTAGACGGTCACCGAGGTGGTGTTGGCGCCGGTGGTGAAGGTGGTGCGCAGTTCCTTCCACGACCCGGAGTCCGGGGTCCAGGTGGAGACGTCCGTGGTGCCGGTGCCGGTGACGCCCAGGTAGGCGTAGCCGCCCTGCACCCAGGTGCTCAGCGTGTAGGTGGAACCGGGCTTCACCGCGACCACCTGGCTGCAGCGAGCGTTGTCCTGCCCGGCCGGGGTGGCCTTGAGGGCGCGTGAGCCGCCGTGCACCGGGGAGGTGACCGAGGCGCCGCTCGCCGCCGAGCAGGTCCAGTCGGTGAGGCCCGACTCGAAGCCGCCGTTGCGCACGTTGTTCACGTCGGCGGCGGCCGCGGGGCCGGCGGCGAGGGCGGTGCCGGTGAGGGCGAGCGCGGAGGTCAGGACGGCCGCGAGTATCCGGGGTCTCGCCTGGGGAGAGGTGAGGGTGGGACGCGTGAGCTTCATGGGGGCTCCCTGCGTGTGAGGGGGATTCGTGTGACGGGATTCGTGTGACGGACTTCGTGTACGACGGGGATTGCGGGGGGCGACGGGGCGGAATCGGGCCGGGGTGGCCGGATCCTGCGGCGGGCGCCAACCGGTCTAGACCAACTTGGTCCAGACCAATGCCGGTGTCAAGAGTCGCGGCGGCACCGTAACTTCACGCTCACGTAGGCGAGTTGGCGTATATGCCGACTCGCCGCGATCACCGGACAGGTCCCGCTTGGGACGATCTCCGCCAAGCAGGTGTCGGAGGCCGTAGCCCGGGGATATCGTGCTGGTGAAAGCGCTGCGCACGTGAAGACGGGGGCGACGGGGGAGGGTGGAGCGGTGCCGACTGCCATCAGCGTGTCCGGTTCCGGCCTGGTACTCCCAGCCGGCGACCGACACACCCCGCCCGCGCTCCTCCAGCCGCGGGCGACCGTCGAGGAGACGGTCTACGAGCTCAACTCCATGGTCGAGCAGCAGGGTTACGTCGTCGCCGTGCACCCGGCGGTCACCGACCCGGCCGTCGTGCGGCGGCTGCACACCGCGCGCTCGCTGCTGGAGACCGACCGGGTGGCCATCGTCGCCGCCGACCTACCGCCGCTCGGGGTCGCGGTACTGGTCCAGCAGTTACGGCAGTTGAGCGTCTGCGACTTCGGACCCGGCGTGCTCGCCTCGGCCGCGCGGCTGCTCGCGCACTACATCTGGTCGGGTGCGCTGCTCCACTCCGTGACCCGGCTCGACCACGTGCCGGTCACGATGACGGCGCACGCCAGGTCATGGCTGCCGGGCGCCCAGTTCGCGGTCCTCGCCACGCCGCGGCCCGCGCTGGTGCGGGTCGGCGGCGAGGACCGGCTGCCGGGGCCCGAGTTCGCGACGCGGATGGTCGCCGCGACCGGAGCGGGCTTCGGGGGCGCCACCCCTGCCGACTGGGTCGGCTCCACGCTCGCCCCCGACTGGCGGGTCCAGCACTTCTCGACGGTGCCGGTGCCGGCGGAGTCGGCGTCCTGGTGGGGGACGGCCAAGCTGGTCGAGTTCGCCGCCGGGCTGCCCGACGTGTCGGTGCTCTACCAGCTCGTCTCCTCCGTGCGGCGGGATCGGTGCCGGTGGTGCGGCCTCGAAATCATCGGGGACCGGTGCGCCTTCTGCGCCTCACCGCTCGCGCCGCCGCCGGAGTTCCCCGCGCTCACGCACAGCGGGACGGGGAGTGCGGTGGTGGGTGCCGGCACCGGTGCGACTGTCGGTGCCGGTACCGGTGCCGGTGCCGGGGCGCGCGCGGTGCGGCCGGGTCCCGCCGGGCCCGCCCCGCTCACGCGCGCGGCGGGGCCCGCGGCCGCCATAGGGCCGGGCGGCGGCGCGCCGCATCCGACCGGGCCCGAGGGACTCCGCCCGATACCGGCTCCGCGGCCGGGTTCGGGGCCTGGGGTGCCGGGTGGGCGGCCGAGTTCGGCGCGTGGAGTGCCGCCGGGTGTGCGGCCTGGCGCGGGACCGGGTGTGCCGGGTGGGGCTTCGGGCGTTCCGGGCGCGGGACCGGGTGCCCGGTCCGGTGCGGCGCCAGGGGTGCCGGGTGCCCGCTCCGGTGCTGGTTCCGGGGAACCCGGCCTGCGGCCTGGCCCTGGCCCGGCCGCCCCCGGCTCACGGCCCGGCCCGGCCTCCGGTCCCGGCCCTGCCTCGGCCTCGCCGGGGGCTCGCCCCGGTCCGGCACCGGACGCCCGCTTCGGTCCGCCCGGTCCTGGTCCCGCGTCGACGGCGCCCAACTCCGCTTTTGGTCCCGGTCCTGCGCCGACAGGGCCCGGTGGGCGCCCCGTTCCGGGTTCCGGTCCGGGTTCCGCTTCGGCCGTGCCCGGCTCGGGCTTGGGTCCGGCCTCCGGTCCTGCGTCCGCGGGGGCGGCGCCCGGCGGGGGTCCTGCTCCGGGTTCCGCTCCGGCCGTGCCCGGCTCGGGCTCGGGTCCGGCCTCCGGTCCTGCGTCCGCGGGGGCGGCGCCCGGCGGGGGTCCTGCTCCGGGTTCCGCTCCGGCCGTGCCCGGCTCGGGCTCGGGTCCGGCCTCCGGTCCTGCGTCCGCGGGGGCGGCGCCCGGCGGGCGTCCTGCTCCGGGTTCCGCTCCGGCCTCGCCGGGCCACCGGCCCGGTGCGGGCTCCGGTCCCGGTTTCGCGCCGTCAGCGCACAACCCCGGCCTCGGTCCCGCCGCCGGGCCCCGGTCCACGCCGGCCGTGGCGGACTCCCGCCTCGGTCCGCCCCCGGGTCCCGGCTCCGCGCCCGCACCCGACCCCCGCTTCGGCCCGCCCCCGGGTCCCGGCTCCGCGCCCGCCGCACCCGACTCCCGCTTCGGTCCGCCCTCCGGCCCCAGGCACCCCTTGGCCGCACCGGGCGCCCACCCCGGTACCGCCCACGGTGGTCTCGCTCCGGCCCCGACCGGTTCCGTGCCGCACCCCGGCCGTGCCCCGGGGGCTGCCGGGGACCTGCCGCGTCACGCCCCGGGGGCTGCCGGGCACCCTCCCCGGACCCTCCCGGGGGACGGCGCCGTGCACGGGCCCGCGTCGCGGGGGGAGCAGGACGGCGCCGGGGTCCGCCAACGCCCCGCGGCGGGCGCCGGGTTCGGCCCCGTGCGGCCGTTGGGGCACGGTGTCGGGCGCGCGGACCCGGACATCACGGAGACAGGCACGTCCGGGCCCACCCCGGGTACCGGATCGCTGACCTCCGGCGCCGACCCCGGCACGGAGGACCGTCCGCCCCGACCCGACCGGCACCCCGGTCCCCTGCCGCCGCAGGAACCGCCGCCACGTTCACCCTGACCAAGCCCAGCCCAGCCCAACCCCGCCCCGCCCCGCACGCCCCGCCGCACACCCCGCCCGACCCGAACCACCGTTCCCGACCCACGAGGTGAAACAGACCGTGAACTCCCGCCAGCGCCGCGGCGTTCTGCTGCTGGTCCTCTCGGCGATAGCCGCCATCGCGGCGTTCGCCGGAGTGCTCGCCGTGGTCAGGGACGTGAAGTCGAAGGTCGGTCCCGAGGTGACCGCCTACCGGCTGAAGGCGGACGTCGCGCCGTACCAGGCGCTCACACCGAGCCAGTTCGAGAAGATCAGCATGCCGAAGCGCTGGCTCTCCGGCACCGCCGTCACGGACCTCTCGAAGATCCGCGGGAAGATCGCCGTCACCACGCTCCGCGAAGGCTCCCTGCTCCAGTCCGACATGGTGGTCGACCGCCCCGAACTCCAGCGTGGGCAGCAGGAGATCGCCATCATGATCGACGCCTCCACCGGCGTCGCGGGAAAGATCACCACCGGCGCGCGGGTGAACATCTTCGCCACCTTCGAGGGCGAGGACCGCGGCCGTGACCAGTCCCGCCTGATCGTGCAGAACGCCCGCGTCATCGACGTCGGCAAGCTGACCGCCCTGGAGCCCGACGGCAGCGGCCCGAACCGCCGCACCGCCACCGAGGCCGTGCCGATCACCTTCGCCCTCTCCACCTCCGACGCCCAACGCGTCGCGTACGCCGAGTCGTTCGCCGAGCACGTGCGCCTCGCCCTGGTGGCCGGAGGCGACGACACCTCCGTGCCGCCCGCCGACCGGACGTACACCCTCGAGCAGGACAAGCAGTGAGGGGCCGTCGATGACCGTCCGCATCCTCCCCGCCGTGGGAGACGTCGACTCCGCCCGCGCCCTCGCCGCCCTCCTCGACCAGCTGCCCGAGGTCGTGCCCGCCCTGCCCGTGCACGACTCGGCCACCCTGCTCGACGCCCTCGGCGCGGGCGCCGCCGAGTCGGTGGACGAGCTGCCCGAGGTGGTCCTGGTCCACGAACGCATCGGCCCGGTGCCCGCCCTGGAGCTGATCCGGGAGATCGTGCTGCGCCACCCGGCGGTCGGCGTCGTGCTGATCACCGCCGACTCCTCCTCCACCACCCTCACCGCCGCCATGGACTCCGGCGCCCGCGGCATCGTCACCCTGCCGCTCAGCCCCGAAGGCCTCGCCGAGCGGGTGCACGCCGCGGCCTCCTGGGCCGCCGGGATGCGCCGCCACCTCACCGCCGGCTCGGGCACCGACCCGTACGGCCGCGGCTCGGGCGGCACCGTCGTCACCGTCACCGGGGCCAAGGGCGGCGTCGGCGCCACCGTCACCGCCGTCCACCTGGCGCTGGCCGCCCGTGCCTCCGGCCGCACCGTCGCCCTCGTCGACCTCGATCTCCAATCCGGCGACGTCGCCTCCTACCTGGACGTCCAGTACCGGCGGTCCGTCGCCGACCTGGCCGGCATCCACGACATCAACCCGCGGGTCCTCCAGGACGCGATCTACACGCACGACTCCGGCATCGCCCTGCTGCTCGCCCCCGCCGAGGGCGAGCGCGGCGAGGAGGTCGGCGACCGCACCGCCCGCCAGGTCCTGTCCGTGCTGCGCTCCCGCTACGACGTGGTCGTCCTCGACTGCGGCGCCCGGATGGACGCCGCCACCGCCGCCGCCGTGGAGTCCGCCGACCACGCGCTGCTGGTCGTCACCCCCGACGTCATCGCGGTCCGCGCCGCCAAGCGCATGGTCCGCCTCTGGGACCGGCTCCAGATCCGCAAGGCCGAGGACACCCTCACCGTCGTCAACCGGCACGCCCGCGGCGCGGAGATCAACCCCCAGCTCGTCGAACGGGTCACCGGCACCCGCACCGCCACGACCCACGTGCCCGCCGCGTACAAGGAACTGTCCGCCGTGGTGGACGCCGGCCGGCTCCAGGACCTGGAGGCCAAGTCCTCCGTCAAGCGCGCCCTGTGGACGCTGGCGGGCGAACTGGGCCTGGTCGCCGCCGCGCCGGAGGACGAGGCGTCGGCGCGCGGGCGACGCCGCAAGCCCGGCAACGGCATCGCCCTGCGCCGCGGCGCGGGCGACCGGGGCTCCGTCACGCTCGAGTTCGCCGGGATCTTCCCCATCCTGCTCGTCGTCATGGGCCTGCTCTGGCAGGCGGTGCTGTGGGGCTACACCTTCTCCCTGGCGGGCAACGCCGCCGACGAGGCCGCCCGCGCCGCCACCGCCGCGCACGCCGTCCACGGCGACTGGGCCGGCGCCTGCTCCGCCGCGGGGACGAAGCACCTCCCCGACGCCTGGAGCGGCGCGGAGATCCGGTGCGCCCCCGAGGGTGACCTGATGCGCGCCACCGTCCACGCGGACGTGCCCCTCTTCTTCCCCGGCGTCGACACGGGCTGGTCCGTGGACGGCACGGCGGGGGCGGCACTGGAGGGGGGTGACCTCGGGTGACGCGATCCGTGATCCGCCCCGCGACGCGTCCCATGACGCGATCCGTGACGCGTTCCGTGACGCGATCCGTGCTGCGCCGAGTGGCGCCGGAACGGTCCGGCCGCGCGGCCGGACCCGTCCCCTCGACGCCGCGCGGGCGCGGTGACCGCGGGGTGTCCTCCCTGGAGCTCGCGGGCTACCTCCCCGTCCTCCTCGTGATCGCGATGGCCGCCCTCCAGCTCGGCCTGGTCGGCTACGGCGCCAACCAGGCCGGCACGGCTGCCCGGGCCGCCGCCCGCGCGGCCTCCCAGGAGGGCGACGGGGCCGCCGTGGGCGCCGCCGCCGTGAGCTCCTGGCTCGACCCCGCCGTCAGCACCGCCCCCGGCGCCGAGACCACCACGGCCCGCGTCGTCGTCCACGTCCCGTCCGTCATCCCGCTGCTCGGCGACGGCTGGGACATCACCCGCGAGGCCATCATGCCCACCGACCGCACCGCCGCGTCCGGCGGCTGACCGAGGAAGGAGACCCGCCCCATGAGCCTGCGATCCCGCCTCGCCGCCAACGGCCCCGACGGCGCCCCGTCCGCCCTCCCCGGCCAGGGCGGCGCCGCCGACGGGCACCGCGAGGACAACCACCTCGTCGCCGTCTACCGCTCCAAGCTCCTCGAGGAGATCGACCTCGCCGAGATGTCCGCCCTCGACGCAACCGAGCGCCGCACGCGCCTGGAACGCGTCCTGGGCCACATCATCAGCCGCGAGGGCCCCGTCCTCTCCTCCACCGAACGCGCCCGCCTGATCCGCCGTGTCGTCGACGAGGCCCTCGGTCTGGGCGTGCTCGAACCGCTCCTCGCCGACCCGTCGATCACCGAGATCATGGTCAACGGCCCCGACTCGATCTTCGTCGAGCGCTCCGGCCGCGTCGAACACCTGCCGTTGCGCTTCGCCTCCGCCGACCAGCTGATGCAGACGATCGAGCGCATCGTCTCCACGGTCAACCGCCGCGTCGACGAGTCCAACCCGATGGTCGACGCCCGCCTGCCCACCGGCGAGCGCGTCAACGTGATCATCCCGCCGCTCGCGCTGACCGGCCCCACCCTCACCATCCGCCGCTTCCCGCGCGCCTACACGCTCCCCGAGCTGATCGGCCTCGGCTCCCTCGACGAGCAGATGCTGCTGCTCCTCGCCGCCTTCGTGCGCGCCCGGTTCAACGTCATCGTCAGCGGCGGCACCGGCTCCGGCAAGACGACCCTGCTCAACGCGCTGTCCGGCCTGATCCCCTCCCACGAGCGCATCATCACCATCGAGGACTCCGCCGAACTCCAGCTCCAGCAGAGCCACGTCATCCGCCTGGAGTCCCGCCCCGCCAACATCGAGGGCAAGGGCCAGGTCGCCATCCGCGACCTGGTCCGCAACTCCCTGCGCATGCGGCCCGACCGGATCATCGTCGGCGAGGTCCGCGGCGGCGAGACCCTCGACATGCTCCAGGCCATGTCCACCGGCCACGACGGCTCGCTCGCCACCGTGCACGCCAACACCGCCGAGGACGCGCTGATGCGCCTGCAGACCCTCGGGTCCATGTCCGAGGTCAACATCCCCTTCGAGGCGCTCACCGACCAGATCAACTCCGCCGTCGACGTCGTCGTCCAGCTCGCCCGGCAGGCCGACGGCACCCGCCGCGTCGTCGAGATCGCCCTGCTGATCTCCCGTGGACGCCAGCCGTACCGCATCGCCACCGTCTCCCGCTTCGTGCCGCAGCCGATGGGGCCCGACCGCGTGGTCCGCGGCCACTACCAGCACCTGCCGCTGCCCCGGGAGGCCGCCGACAAGCTGTTCCTCGCCGACGAGTCCGTCCCGCCCGCCTACGGCGTCACCGACGCGCTCGACGCCCGCAACACCCGGGAGGCGCTGACGTGAACGGGTCCCTCCTGGCCCTCGGCGCGGCGCTGCTCGCCTGCCTCCTCGCGGTGGCCGGTGTCCACGTCTACGCCTCCGGGCGCGCGCAGCGCCAGGCCCTGGTCGACCGCCTCGAAGCCGAACAGGGCGCCGTCGGTCTGGTCGGCGGCCGCCCCCGCCGCTTCACCGCCGTCGACCGCCGCCTGCGCCGCACCCGGCTCGGCCGCGCCGTCCAGCTCCGGCTGGCCGCCACCGGCCTGGACGTCACGGTGGGGGAGTTCGCCGCGTACGCGTGCGGCGCCGCGCTCGCCCTGTGGCTCGTCGCCTCCGCCGCCCTCGCCCCCTTCTTCGGCCCCATCGCCGCCTTCGTCGCCCTGTGGTCCGCGGGCGTCTACCTCAACTGGCAGCGGCAGCGCCGCATCGAGGCGTTCATCAACCAGCTCCCCGACGTGGCCCGCCTCATCGCCAACGCCACCGCCGCCGGCCTCGCCCTGCGCACCGCCCTCGCCATGGCCGCGGAGGAGCTCGACGACCCGGCCGGCTCCGAACTCGCCCGCGTCGCCGACCAGCTGACCCTCGGCCGCTCCATCGACGACGCCCTCGGTGAACTCGCCGAACGCCTCCCCTCCCGCGAACTCGTCGTCCTGGTCACCACCTTGGTGCTGTCCAACAAGGCGGGCGGGTCCGTCGTCTCCTCCCTCCGCAACCTCACCAAGACCCTCGAGGAGCGCAAGGAGACCCGTCGCGAGGTGCGCACGATGCTCTCCGAGGTCAACGCCACCGCCCTGACCGTCCCCGCGCTCGGCATCGGCTCGCTGCTGCTGGTCGACGCCTCCAACGAGGGCGCCCTCGCCCGCGTCACCGGCTCCCCGGTCGGCCAGGCCCTCGTCCTGCTCGCCCTCGGCCTGTACGTCGTCGGCTTCCTCGCCATCCGCCGCCTCGGAAAGATCGAGGTGTGAGCGATGACGCCGTCCGCCCTGCTCCCCCTCGGCCTCGCCCTCCTGACGGCCCTCGCCGCCGTGGGCCTCGTCCAGGGCATCCGCCTGCTGCGCTCCGAGGCCGCCCTCCCCGACGACCTGGCCCTCGCCCTCGAGGTCGGCGCCACCCGCGTCGGCCGCCGTGACTCCGCCGTCGACCGCCTCGGCATGCGCTTCGCCCCGACCGTCCTGCGCCTCATGGGTCCCCGCCGCGCCGACGCCAAGCGGCGCCGCATCGACATGGCCGGCAACCCCGGCGGCCTCACCCTCCAGCGCTACGCCGCGCGGCGTGCGGTCTACGGCCTCTTCGGCGCCTTCATGTTCCTCGTCTTCGCGACGAACGCGTCCTGGCCCATGGCCCTCCTGTCCCTGGCCTTCGGCCTCCTCGCCGCCGACGCCCAGATCTGGCAGGCCGTCCGTGAACGCCGCGAGGTCATCGACCGCACGCTGCCGGACTTCCTCGACGTCCTCGCCGTCGTCGTCTCCGCCGGCCTCGCCTTCCGCCAGGCCCTCGACCGCGTCGCCGAACGGTACGAGGGGCCCTGGGCCGACGAACTCCGCATCACGCTGCGCCAGATGGACATGGGCGTCCCGCGCCGCCAGGCCTTCGACGAGCTGCGCCGCCGCAACGACAGCGAACAGGTCGCCCAGTTCGTCTCCGCGCTCCAGCAGGGCGAGGAACTGGGGTCCCCCATCGCCGAGACCCTCATCCAGATCGCCACGGACATGCGCCGCACCGACGCGCAGAACGCCCGCCGCCGCGCCGCCAAGACGATTCCCAAAGCCACGCTGGTGACCCTGCTGTTCATGCTCCCGGCGACATTGATCCTCATCGCCACGGGCATGTTCCTCGGCACAGCCACCGGCATCGGATCCATCCTGGGGGGCGAATGACCACGTCACCCCGGGCAGCAGCAGCGACACGACGCCATCACCTGGAGGACAGCCATGACCCGACTGCACACCTGGACCCTGACCACCCTCGCCCGCCTACGCGGCCCGGAACGGGACCGAGGGGCGAGCTTCGTGGAGTACGCGGGGCTGCTGATCATCGTGGCGGGGATCTTCGTCCTGATCGACAGCTTGGCGCTGGACAACCTGATCTCGAGTGCCATTCGGCGCGCCGTCACGGACGTGGTCGGCGGCTGAGAGGCCGAGTGCAGGGGGATCAAGGGCAGACCCTGCCGCTCTACATATGGCTCACCGGGATTCTGCTCCTTGCCGCCCTTGCATTCTTCGCGTTCGCTCAAGGGGCGGCTGTCCGCGGCACAACGCAGACGGCGGCGGACGCGGCGGCACTCGCGGCGGCGCAGCAAGCCAGGGACGACTTGATCACCGCGCTCGGCGACGGCGTCACCGAGGGGGACGACTGGCTGGCCTGGTTGGACGGCGAGCTACCTGAGGTCACCTCAGCCGGTGCGGCAGCGCAGGAGTTGGCAGCCGCCAATGAGGCGACCGTCATCGCAGGGCCGCAGCCGTCAGAGGCGCGTGGCTACCACGGGTACCGAGTGGAGGTGCGATCCATCGGGACCGTGGGTGATTCCGTCATCCCCGGCACCGAGACGATGCGGGCCGAGGCTGCCGCGACGGCGGTGATCGAACCGCTCTGTGACTACGACCCGGACGCTGACCCCGAAGAACCGGTCGAGCTCGACTGCGATGGCCAGGTGGTCGAGATCGACCCCGACGACTTCGATCCGGACGTCCTTCCGGACCCCACCACCATGTTCTCCGTGTACCTGGCCGAGTGAAAGGAAACGGCACCTATGAAGCTGCTGCGCACAGCAACGGGCAGGACGATGGGGGCAGCCGCCCTAGCCGCAGGCTTGCTGGTGGTCAGCACCGGTTGCAGCAGTGGCGGCGGTGACGACCCGGACAAGGGTAGCTCTGCCAGTTCGCCCGGTAAGCGCACCGAAGACAAGGCGCCGCCGAAGGATGAGCAGGAAGCTGCCGTGCTCGCGGAGGTTAAGAGCGGCGACATCTCCCTGGCAGTCACCTCCGCGGTCCGTGACGAGGGCGGCTTTGTCACCCTCAACGGCACGGTTACCAACAACGGGGGCGAGTTCTGGATGGCGGGAGACTGGCGCGGTGACGAAAGCGAGCTGAACGGAAACGGCCCTTCAATGGCCGGTGCCTCTCTTGTCGACAGTAAGGCCAAGAAGAAGTATCTGGTCCTGCGAGACACTGAGGGTCGTTGCCTGTGCACGAAGTTCGAGGGCGGTGGCGTGGACTCCGGCAAGACCACCGACTGGTACGCCCAGTTCCCCGCACCCTCGGGAGACGCGACCGAGGTCAAGTTCCAGGTCGGGTCCATGCCCCCCGCGACCATCCAACTCTCGGCAGGGGAGTAGCCATGCCACCCACCCCCCGCCCCACCCCCGCCGCCGGTACCGTCACCGCGCTCGCCGTGTTCGTCACCCTCACCCTCACCGGCACCCCCGCCTTCGCCGACGACGGCGGACCCAGCGAACCCCCCGGGTCCGTGAGCTCCGCCGCGCCGCCGGAGGTGGACGGCGGGGCGTCCGGGCTCCGGCTGGAGCCGGGCGCGAAGCTCGCGCCCGCGAAGGTGCTGGACATCAAGTCCGTCGTCGAGGACCTCGGCGGCGAGGAGCGCCGTGAGGACACCCCCCAGACCGTCACCCTCGCCCTCCAGGCCGAGGTGCTGTTCCCCAAGAACAGCTCCCGCCTGAACCCCGAGGCGAAGTCCCGCATCGCGGCGATCGCGGAGGAGATCAAGGGGCAGCAGGCCACCACCGTCCGCGTCTTCGGGTTCACCGACAACCTCGGCAGCTACGCGCACGGCGAGAAGCTGTCCAAGGACCGCGCCGACCAGGTCCAGCGCGAACTCGCCGCGACCCTGGGCCCGGACGTGAACTACGAGGTCCGCGGCTACAGCGAGGACTACCCCATCGCCGACAACACCACGGAGGAGGGCCGCCGCAAGAACCGCCGCGTGGAGGTCACCTTCCAGAAGGCGCCGTCCCCCGACGTCGCCGCTTCTGCCCCGTCGGGCGCGTAGCGGCGGCGGACGGGTAGGTGTACGCCAAAGGTGAGTCCCGGACATGCTGCCCCAGCGGCACGCCACGGCTCACCCGCAGCGGACACCTACCCCTGCCCGCCTGCTCACCCGGGCCGGCCCGGCACCGGTCACCCGTGTTCCTCCCAGCCGGCGGCACAGAACCTGACCCCGCTGACCAGGGCGTCGCCGGCTCTCTCCGCCTTCAGGTGCACGTTCGGCTCGTCGGACCCGAGGTCGCCCGAACAGCTGATGACGAGTCTCCAGTTCTTCCGCTCCGCGAGGTCGTCCAGCGCGGTGTCGGCCGCCGACGGTACGCGGCCGACCAGTTCGGTGCCTTCCAGTTCGACCTGGGGCCCGGTGCGGCCGTGCACGGTCACGGCGGCCAGAGTGGGTCCGCCCTCGCGCTGCCAGTAGTGCGCGGTGACACCGGCCGTGGGGAACTCGTCGTCGGTGAGGCACCAGTTCCCGGGCCCGTGCCACGGCCGGGGGAAGGTGCCACGCCGGGCGGCCGGGACCGCGCCGTCGAGGGCGGCGGCCACCTGTTCGGGGCTCATCCCGAACCGCAACGGTCCCACCGCCTCCAAGGGCTTTCCCGTCCAGCGCGGGCGCTCCGGGAGAGGGGTGAAGGGCCACGTCCCCGGGTTCGTCCCCCGGGCGCGAACGTCGCGCCAGGCAGTGACCGCAGCCGTGTCGTACGGGCTGTCGGCCAGGTCCCCGGACACCAGGAGCGCGGTGGTGACCAACCGGTCCGTCGGTGATCCGTACCCGTCCGGTGTCCACGGGAGTTCCCGCGACGTGCCCATGGACAACCCCCACGCGGTGATCTCCGGGTCGCCGCTCCAGTTCCGTCGGACCTCCGCACCCTGTGCTCGGGCCAGCTGCTCGAGGTCGGCCCGCACCTCGGACGGAACCCGGCAGATCAGTTCGATGTCGCCCAGCCGTACCCTCGGCCCGACGGGCACGTCGACCTCCACCGCGACCAGGCGAGTCCCGGACCGCCGCCCCGGCTCCGGCGCGTAGATCGCGGTGACGCCGCCACCGCCGAACCCGTGCACGACCTCCCGGTCCTGGGTGGACTGCGACATGCTGAGCGTCTCCTCGCCCATCACCGCGAGGACCTGCGCCGGGCTCATGCCGAACCGCAACGGTCCGACTCCCGACAACGGGTCGAGCACCCACTGCTCGCGCGTCTCGGGACCCTTGCCCCACCAGTGCACCTGGCACCCCCGCCGGCTTCGTCCGTGGCTGTCCCGTCGGGGAACCCGCCGACGGCCTTGCGTCGCTCACCCTAGGCACCTGGGCGGACAGCGAGCCTCCGGTGCCACCCGGCACGACGCTGTCCGCCCGCCCCCGGGAAGCCGGGGGCGGGCGGAAGGTCAGCACCTGCCGGAGGGCAGGGAGAGGCGGCGGTGGCTCAGTGGCCGCCCGTCACCGCCGGGGCGGCGCCCTCGGGGCGGCGGAGGGTGAGGCCGATGAGGAGGCCGGCGACGAGGACGCCCGCGCCGACCAGGAAGGCCAGGTGCGCGCCGCCCGTGAGGGACTCCGCCGTGGGGACGCCCTGGTCGGCCAGGGACTCGCTGCGGGCGGAGAAGAGGGCGATGAACAGGGCGGTGCCGGCCGCGCCGGCGACCTGCTGGACCGTGTTCAGGGCCGCCGAGCCGTGGGAGTACAGCGCGGGCGTGAGGCCGGCCAGGGCGGTGGTGAAGAGGGGGGTGAACATCATGGCCAGGCCCAGGCAGAGCACGACGTGGGAGGCGAGGACCAGCAGCCACGAGCTGTCCGGCTCGACGGTGGAGAGGCCGAGCATGGACAGGACGGTGAGGACCGAGCCCGGGACGACCAGGGGGCGGGGGCCCACACGGTCGTACCAGCCGCCCACCACCGGGCCGAGCAGGCCCATCGAGATGGCGCCGGGCAGCACGATCAGGCCGGTGGAGAGCGGGTCCAGGTCCATGGCCTCCTGGAGGACCAGCGGCAGCAGGATCAGCGCGCCGAACATGCCGAGGGCGGCGACGGACATCGCCGCGAGCGCCTTGGAGAAACCGGGCGCGCGGAAGGCGCGCATGTCCATCAGGGCGTCGTCGGTGCGCTGAAGGCGGACCTGGCGGAAAGTGAAGAGACCCAGGACCACCACGCCGAGGACGATCGGGATCGCGGGGTGGACGGGGGCGCCGCCGCCCTCGCCCATCGCCGACAGACCGTAGACCAGGCCGCCGAAGCCGAGCGCGCTCAGCGGGACGGAGGGCAGGTCGAGCTTCTGCCGGCTCCGCTCGGAGACGTCCTTCACCATCAGCGCGCCGAGGATCAGCGAGACGGCCGCGATCGGCAGCATGACGCCGAAGATGCCGCGCCAGCCGAGCGGCTCGACCAGCGCGCCCGACATGACGGGGCCGAGCGCCGGGGCGGCCGCGATGACGAGCGAGACGTTGCCCATGAAGCGGCCGCGGCGGGACGGCGGCACCAGGTTCATGACGGTGGTCATCAGCAGGGGCAGCATCACGGCCGTGCCACTGGCCTGCACCACGCGGGCCACGACCAGGACGCCGAACGTCGGGGCGAGCGCGGCCAGCGCGGTGCCCGCCGTGAAGAGCCCCATGGCTATGAGGAACGAGACGCGGGTGCCCAGACGCTGCAGCAGGAAGCCGGTCATGGGGATGACCACGGCCATCATCAGCATGAAGATGGTCGTGAGCCACTGCCCGACACCGGCCGAGACGCCGAAGTGCTCCATGATCGGCGGGAGCGCCACGCCCATGGTCGTCTCGTTGAGGATGACGACGAACGCGGCGACCAGCAGCAGCGCGATCAGGGTGAAGTGGCTGCGGGGGAGCTTGCCGTCGGCGGGTGCGGCGGGTGCGGCGGGTGCGGCGGGCGCGCCGGGGGAGGTCTCCGCGCCCGGCGGGGCGTGCTCCCCGTTCATCTCGGGTGACGGCGAGGCCGACGGCGACGTCGGGCGGGGGCGGGTGGACGCGGTCTCCATGGATCCTCCGGGCGCTGCTCACTGCTGGTGCTGGTACTGGTGCTGCAGGGGACGAGGCGACCGTGTGCCGTTGCCCGGCTGTCCAACTCGCACCAGGACGCGATCATTCCTCCAGGCACCCCCGCGTGACGCGTGTCACGGGCCCTCACACTGCCGGGGGACACAGCAGGGCGTCCGCGACGGCGGTGCGGGCGTAGAGGACGGAGCGCCCGTTGCGGTGCGCGGTGACCAGGCCGGCGTCGCGCAGCGCGGTCAGGTGCTGGGAGACCCCGGCGGGGGAGAGACCGCAATGCCGGGCGAGGTCGGTCGTGGAGGCGGGGACGTCCAGCTCGGCCAGCAGGAGGGCGCGGGAGCGGCCGAGGACGGCGGCGATCGCGTCGGTGGAGGCGGTGGTGCGCCCCTCCCACAGCAGGCCCACGCCGCGGGCGGGGTAGGCGACCTGCGGCGGTTCGGGCGGCACCGCGCGGGTCAGCGGTCCGGGCCAGGTGAAGGCGGAGGGGACCAGCAGCAGACCCGGGCCGGACCCGGTGCGCGAGAGCCCGGCCTGACGGCGCAGCAGCCGCAGCGCGCCGTCGTCCCAGCGCACGGAGTCGTGCAGGTCGTTGAGGACGTGCGCGGAGCCGTGCTCGGCGGTCTGCCGGGCGCGGTGGAAGACGTCCGCCTCCAGCAGCTTGCGGATGCGGGCCCAGTAGGGGGCGAGCGCCGCCTCCCAGTAGGTCTCGATCTCCGTGGTGAGCTTGGCCAGGGCTGCCTCCGGGGCCCTCTCCAGCAGCCGCAGCCGGACCTCGGCGCGCGGCTCGGGGTCCGCGTCCAGCAGGCACGCCACGTCCGCCCGGACCCGGGCCGGGTCGGTGCCGCGGATCGCGTCGAGCTCCTCGGTCAGGGAGGCGAACGGTGCGGCGGGCAGCGGGGTGAGGAAGTCGGCGAGATAGTTCCGCGGCGGCACCAGCGCGGCCAGCCAGCCCTGGTCCAGCCCGGCCTCGCGGACCCGCGGACGCACCTGGGCCAGCCAGCTCCGGTACGGCGGCGGCTCGGTCCCGGCGGACAGCAGCCGGAAGCTGGTGACCACCTCCCACATGGGGGATACGGCGAAGCGGGTCTGCGCCAGGTCCGTCGCCGAGAAGGTGAGCTCTGCTTCCACGCAACCCCCGTCGCGTCACGCGGGCGGGCCCGACCTGTCCGATCACCGGCGCGATCCCCGCAAGTCCGTTGGATTCGGTCTGAGCTTAATCAATTGGGACAGGACGGTGACCAGGGACAGCCTCCTCACATGTTCTCCACCCTTCGCGTCCTCCCCGCGACCGTCCGGACCCTCTTCGCGGGCACGATCATCAACAGGATCGGCTGCATGGTCACGCCGTTCCTGGTCTTCTTCCTCGCCTCCCGGGGCATCACCGGCGCCGAGACGTCACTGATCCTCGGTGCGCTCGGCGCGGGCGGCCTGCTGGGCCCTGCCGTCGGCGGGCTGCTCGCCGACCGGATCGGCCGCCGCCCGACCATGCTGATCGGGCTCGTCGGCACCGCGGCCGCGCAGGGCGCGCTCTTCCTGGCGCCGGGCGTCGCCCTCATGGCGACGGCCGCGCTGCTGGTCAGCGCCACCAACGCGATGGTCTCCCCGGCCGTCTACGCGCTGATGGCCGACTCGGTGGAAGGGCCGCACCGGAGGCAGGCGTACGCGCTGTTCGGCTGGGGGATCAACATCGGCACCTCGATCGCCGGCGTGCTCGGCGGATTCCTGGCGGCGCACGGGTACTGGCTGCTGTTCGCCGTCGACGCCGCGTCGATGCTGGCGTACGCCCTGGTGGTGGCGACCCGCCTGCGGGAGACCCGGCCCGCGAAGCGCAGCGGGCACGAGGCGGACGCGACCGGTGTCGTGGCGGCCGAGGTGACGGCGACGGACGGGCCCGAGGCGGCGGGCGCGGCGGCCACCGGGGCCGGGGCCGGGATCGGGGCCGGGGTGAAGGATGCCGGTGGGGCCGGCGTCGGGTACGGCATCGTGGTGCGGGACCGGCTGATGCTGCTGGTGCTGCCGGTACTGGGCGTCCAGTCCTTCGTGTACGCGCTCACCGAGGCCGCGCTGCCTCTGGCGATCAGCGGGAGCGGACTGTCCCCCACGGTCTACGGGACGCTCGGGGCGGTCAACGCGGCGCTGGTGGTGCTGCTCCAGCCGATGGTGACCACCCGGCTCGCCCACCTGCCGCAGCTGTCCGTGCACGCGGCGGGCAGCATGCTGGTCGCGGTGGGGGTGGCGATGACCGGACTGGCCGACGGCGTCACCGGGTACGTCGTCTCGGTGGTGGTCTGGTCGCTGGGTGAGGTGGTGGTGGCCGGCATCAGCGCCACCGTGATCTCGCACCTGGCCCCGCCGCACGCCCGCGGCCGCTACCAGGGCGCCCTGAACTGGACGTGGGGCGTCGCCCGCTTCACCGCGCTGACCGTGGGCGTCCTGCTCTACACGGCGGCCGGTCCGGCGGTGCTCTGGTGGACGGCCCTGGTCGCGGGCGTGACCGCCTCGGCGCTCTCGCTTGCACTGGCCCGACGCGTCACGGCCCGCACCCGGCACGCGCTGGCCGCCTGAACCGCCGGGGGAGGCGGGAACAGGGCGGGCCGAGCGGGGCGGGCGGGGCCGTGAACGCGAGAGCGGGGCGCCGAGCAGGCGGCGTCAGCGGGTGCGGCGGCCGCCCAGTCCCGCGAGGTGCAGGGCGACGGCTGCGAGGCCGAGCAGGGTGAGGTTGCCGGAGCTGAACACGGCGTTGGTGTCCAGCTCGGTGGCGTTGATCAGGAAGGCGATGACGAACAGCACGGCACCGGCTATCGCGAGCATGGGGGCCACTCCTTGTTCGGTTGTGGGTCGTTGTTGTGTATGCGTCGTCCCGGGCGGGCGGCGGCCCCGCGTCCCTGAAGCCGTGGCCACCGCCCGTGCCTTCCGTCTGCCCCGCTTCCCGGCGATCAGACTCCCCGTCCGACGCGGCCTCGTCCCGCGGCCTCCCGCCCCCAACGGCGTTGGCCCGCCCATCAGTTACCTCGGTCGGTCCGGTCCTCAGTTGGTCCGGGTGTTGGTCAGGTGCGCGCCTATGTATCCGACGATCACCCGGCCCGTGATCCCCTTGGTGTCGTCCAGGAAATAGACGCGCGGTGAGGTGCTCCCCTTGCTGTCGATCTTCAGGTGGGACTGCATCTCCGCCATGCCCGAGGCGTCGACCCCCGTCGGCACCGGGAAGATCCGCTCCTCGCCCCACCTGTTCATGGTCGTCTCCGACTCCACCAGCGCCACCTGCTTGCGCGGCCACTCGCCGCCCGACTGCGGCGAGGAGCAGTACTGGTAGAAACCGCCCTTGAAGCCGTCCTTCGCGGCCCTGGCATAGGAGTTGAGGGCCCGCAGCCCCTTCCACGCCTTGGCCGCCCAGATGTGGCCGCGCTGCGCGTCGTCGAGCTCCAGGGCCCGCTGGGCGTCCGCCGTGACCAGGACGCCGTCCAGGGAGTCCAGGCGCTCCCACACCGAGGCGAACGAGTCGGGGGCGCCGGCCGCCTCCTTGACGACCGTCTCCTCGTACCGGCCCTCCTCGCACAGCCGCTCGCGCAGGACGTAGACCTCGGCCCTGGCGGCCTCCTCGCCGTCCATCGCGCGCAGCGCCGTCTCCATGTCCTCCTCGGCCTGGGAGACGGCCCGGTCCCGCTGCTCCTCCAGCGCCGCCAGGCTGCGCGCGGACAACTCCGCGTCCAGCCGGGCCTGCCGCAACTCCTCGCGGGCCCGGTCGAGTTCGGCCCGCAGCTTCTCGGCCTCCCCGCGCAGCCGGGCGGCCTCGTCCGGGTCCGGGTTCGTGGACGACGGCGGCGTGTCCGGCGGTGGCGGCAGGACCGGTACGGCGGCACCCCGCCCGATGCCCGGCCGCCCGTGTTCCCGCCCGCCGTGCCGCCGCGCGGTCTCGTCGGGGAAGAGCACCCTCCGCAGCGGGCGGGGCAGCGGCGCCGCGGTGGACAGGCGCTGCACGGCGCGCACCATGCCGAACCAGGCCCGGTCCTCCGCGTCGCACATGCGGGCGGCGGTCAGGAAGCGGTGGCGTGAGGCGTCCTTGCCCCAGGCGGGATCGACGTCGGTGAGGTACGTGCGCACGGCTCCCGGAGCCACCCCGTGGTCCTCGCCTATCGCCTCCCGGAAGGCGTCCACCGCCTCCAGGTCGGCCAGCCGGTACAGCGAGGCGGCTCCCGCGGCCTGCCGGACGATCCGCTCCAGCCGCTCCGACCACAGCCCGTCGACGGGGGGCCGCACCGGATCGGCGGCCACCACGACGGGCAGCCGGCGCTCCGGGTCGCACAGCACGTCCATCAGCGTCTCGACGCCGCCCGCCTCCACGCACTGCGCGTCCAGCGTCAGCCGGGCCGACCCGTCCTCCGGCCGCAGCGCCGCCACCAGGTCCCGCACCAGCTTGGGCCGCCCGGCCCGTGGCCGCGCGCCCTCGTCGGGGAACACCTCCAGGCCCACCGACACCGCGGCCATGTCCTCCGAGGCCAGGGCCGTGATGGTGGTGCGCCAGACCGCCTCCTCCCTCTCCTCCCGCAACTGGAGGCGTATCGCGCGTTCGGAGCCGTCGGGGAGACATGCCGTCTGGTTGGTCAGCACCGTGGCCCGGTCCAGCCGGTGCCGGCCGGGTTCCAGCGGCGCGGCGCCGTACCTGCCCAGCAGCCACCGGGCACTGGTACGGCGCACGTCCTCGAAGAGCGTCTCGGCATCGGGAACGGTCAGTACCGTTCTGTGGGCGAGTGGATGGTCGCTGAGGTCCGTCACGGTCGGTACTCCCTCCACGCAGGCGGGGCCGTAACGACCCCGCGCCAATCGCAGAGCTCCTGTCCGGCACCCTGCCGCCCACAGGAGTTCGACGCTTGTTCCGCCAACGAGCGTCGAAATGCGTGAGTTCCAACCGTCCTCCGAACGGGTGACGGTTTTTTCCTTCCGGTCCCGATCCGGGGAGCCGGTCCCGGGATCTGAACAATTTCGTTCCGTTTTCCGGGCATGAACCGGGGAGTCCGGGCAACGAGGAGATCACCGTCGTGGCCGGGTGGCCGGACGGGGCGTGTGCGGAGTTCGAACCGCACGACGGCGACGCCCTGTCCGGCCACCCGGCCCGATGGTTTCCGCCCCGCCCCGTGTCGCCCCACGCCGGCGTGCGGGTGCGGGTGCGTGTCGTGCGGACCGTCGAGGTGCCGCAGGTGCCACCGCTGGATCACCCACCGGGTCGCGGACCACCTTTGGGACCGTCGGATGTGCGGGTGAGGTGTGCGTGTTCCGTGGCCCCACCGGGCACTTGTCCACGATCGAGTGAACGGATTGCGCCGGGCTGACGCCCGCCCCCTAGGGTTCGATCGTTGTGTTCCTCAACGGCGGCATGCGTGCCGACCGGTTCGGTACGGAAGGGGCCTCGGGTGAGCGAGGAGAAGGTCAGCGTGCTGGAGGGCTTCAAGGCCTTCCTGATGCGGGGCAACGTGATCGACCTGGCCGTGGCTGTCGTGATCGGCACCGCGTTCACGAACATCGTGAACAAGATCGTCGAGGGTGTGATCAACCCCGTCGTCGGCGCCTTCGGCACGATGGATCTCGCGCAGTACAGCGTCTGCATCGAGGGGGACTGCACGAAGAAGGGGCAGGGCGTCGAGATCATGTGGGGTCTGGTGCTCAGCGCCACGCTGACCTTCCTGATCACCGCGGCGGTCGTCTACTTCCTGATGGTCCTGCCCATGTCGCGCGTGCTGGCCCGCCAGGCGGCCCGCCGCAAGGCCAAGGAGGCGCAGGAGCGGCGGGTGGAGGACCCGGTCACCGTCACCGAGCTCGAGGTCCTGCAGGAGATCCGCGACGCGCTGGTCCAGCAGCGTCAGGGCGGCACGACGGCGGGCGGCAACGTCGTCTCCCCTCGCTGAGTCCGAGGGCGTCCCGCCCTGCCTCAGCGGGGCCGGACGCCCTCCGCCGCCCGAGGGAGGGCGGGGCTCCGCATCGATGCCCGCGACCAGCGGGGCCTGGCCCGGCGCAGACGGCGGCGGCCGGCGGGACTCGGTGCGACGACCGCGCGGAGTCGATCCGCGCGCCGCGTGCACCTGTACGCCGCGAGACCTCTGCGCCGGACCCGACGTCACGCCCGGTCGACCGCTGCGTCAGCCCCCTGGACAGCGCCTCCGCCGGCCAGGTAAGCCCGCCCGCCCCGGCGGTCAGGTGCGGGGTGGCCGGGGGCGGAGTCGCAGGCGGGGCGGCCAGGAGCGGGTGGCCGGAGCGGCGCGGGAGGTCCTGCCGCGGGCCCCGGCCTCGCGGGCGAGCCGGTACTCCTCCGCAGCCCGCAGCAGTTCCTCGGAGCGGTGCGGATACGGGATGTGGTGCACGGTGCCTCCTTCCTGCGGCCGGCACGCCTCTCGGCGCACAGGCCGCCGGCCACCGGGCGCCCATCGCCCGGTGTCACCGATGCTGTGGCCTCACCCAAGGACAGGGTCAAGGACGCCGTGACGGAGGCCCGTCCGGTCTCGCGGGACCGGCCCCCGCGGCCCCACCCCCCTCACTAAGGTCGTGGTCATGACCAGAACCACCCCGCCCCGCCCGTTGGACGTCGAGGCCGTCTTCCCGGAACTCGCCGCGTACCGGGGCACCACCACCCGGCTGCACCCCCGCCCCGGCACGCCCACCGTGGCGGACAGCTCGGTGGGCGGCCCGCTGCTGTGGCCGGAGGACGAGGCGTGGCCGGTCTGCACCGAACCGCACGACCGCGGTACCGGGTACCGCACGCGGGACGTCCGCCGTGCCCGCCGGGGCGAGGGCGATTCCTCCGGCCCGCAGGACAGGCGCCGTCTGCTCGACCTGCCCGACGACCACCCGGTCCCGATGATCGCCCTGGCCCAGCTCTACCGCCGGGACGTCCCCGACCTGCGCCCGGGCCCCGACGGCGCGGACCTGCTCCAGCTCTTCGCCTGTCCCTTCGACGCACACGGCCGGACCGGGCACGGGACGAAGGTCCACGTGCACTGGCGACGCTCGGCCGAGGCCGCCGGAGCCGAGGTGGCCCGCCCCCAGCCGGAGCCCGAGGTCGTCGGCTTCGACGGGTACGTGCCGGAGCCGTGCGTCCTGCATCCCGAGCAGGTCGTCACCTACCCCTTCGCCGGCTGCCTCCCCCAGGAGCTGTGCGAACGGCTCGACGCCTGGGAGGACGAACGCGAGGAGGAGGCCGAGGAGCAGACCGCCGAGCGGCCCTGGGCCGACCGCGGACCGGACGGCGACTACGGCGACGAGACGCCCGACATCCCCCGCTACCAGTACGACCTCTCCGTGCCACCCGGATGGCGGGCAGGCGGGTACGCCTCCTGGCACACGACCGACCCGTACCCCATGGACTGTCAGGTGTGCGCCACGCCCATGGAGTTGCTGCTCACCGCGGACTCCGGCGAATGGGACGGCACCGTCAGCTGGCGGCCGGTGGAGGACGCCGACCTGCCGCCGCACCCGCACGCATCGCCCACCCAGGTGGTGTTCGGGCGCTGGGGCGAACTCAACGTCTTCGCGTGTCCCGGGGACCCCGGCCACCCCCACCGCTGGAGCATCCAGTAGAAACGGTCGATGCCGACGCGCCGGGCGCGCCGTTCACCCTGAGGGAGACTGTGCGCATGGTGTGGTTGACGCGGAGCCAGGCGGCGGAGCTGGTGCGGTGTGCAGCGGTCTTCGAACCGGGCGATCCCGCACGCACCGGGCGGGTCGCCTTCCGGCTCCCGGCCGGGTCGCGGCCGCCGCGCATCCCGGCGGGGGAGCGGGGGTGGGCCCGGCTGGTGGTGCGGGACGACCGTGGCCGCCTCGTGCTGCGCACCGTTCCGGTGCTGCGGCTCACCGTGGCCGACGCGATCCCCGTGCTCGCCCTCGCCCGCCGCCGTGCCTCCGACGCCGCACCCGCCCCGGAGCCCCGGACGACGTCCGCCCCTCCCCCCGCCGCTCTCGTCACCACCACTGACGACGGGCCCGCCGTCCCGCACCCCGCCACCGCCTTCTGGGGCGGCGTCCTCGCGCTGGCCCTGCGGCTGCTCGCCCGGGAGCGTGCGCTGCCGGGGGTCTCGCCGGGCGGCTACGACACGTGGCGGGCCGGACCGTTCGACGCCGAGGACGTGGAACGCCTGCGTGAACTGGTGGCCGCCGCCCCCGCGGAGGCCGTCGCCGCGCCCGACTCCGACGTCACCGCCCTGGTCCGTGGCTTCCTGGACGCCGTCGCCGACACCCTGCCCCGCACCCCGGCCGCGCCCGTCGCGACAGGCCGCGCCGCCTTCGCGGCGACCGAGCCGCAGTACGTGCCGCAGTTGCGGGCCTGGGCCGACGAGATCTCCGCCGGTGTCGACTCCGGCGTCCGCGTCTCCCTGCAGATCGAGATCGTCGACCCGGGAGACCTGGGAGGCCCGGGAGATCCGGGAGGCCCCGAAGGCGCCGGAATCCCGCAGAGTACGGGCAGCGCCGGCAGGACGGGCAGCGCGCGCAGCACGAGCAGCACCCCCGCCCCCGTCGTCCCCGCCGCGCCCACCACCCGCCTCGTCCCCCGTGCCCACAGCCTCGCCGACCCCACCGTCGCCATGGACGCGGACGCCCTGTTCGCCGGCGCCGATCACGCCCTGGGCCCCGCCGCCCAGGTGGACATGGTGCGCGCCCTACGCCGCGCCGCCGACGTGTGGCCGCCCCTGGACCGCCTGCTGCCGGTGCCCGGCGCCCTGGACCTCACCGCCCGCGAGCTGCGGGAACTCCTCGGCCCCGCAGGCGACCGGCTGGCAGCGCACGGCGTCGAGGTGGTCCGCCCGCCCGGTTCCGAGGCCGGCGCCCTCACCGCACGCGCGGTGGTGGGCTCCGGTCAGGACGGCGGTGCCGACGCCAGGGCGCTGTTCGGCGGCGCACGCGGTGATCACGGCGGTCCCGTGCAGCTGACCTGGCAGCTCTGCCTGGACGACGACCCGCTCACCGAGGAGGAGACCGCGGAGGTCACCGCCGTGGTGGAGGCGGGCGGCTCCGCCGTCCGGCTGCGCGGCCGGTGGCTGCTGATCGGCGACGCCCCCGCCCGCACCGTCCGTGAGAAGGGCGGCCTCAGACCCCTCACCGCGGTCGAGGCGCTGGCCGCCGCACTGACCGGCGGGACGGAGGTGCAGGGCGCCGAGGTCTCCGTGCTGCCCGACGAACGGCTCGTCGAGATCGCCCGCAGCCTCACCGCGCCCGGCCGGGGCGACGACACCGAGCTGGTCGAGCCTCCGGCCGCGCTCACCGCCGTCCTCCGCGACTACCAGCTCCGCGGCCTGACCTGGCTGCACCGGCTCACCTCCCTCGGTCTCGGCGGCTGCCTCGCCGACGACATGGGCCTGGGCAAGACCGTCCAGCTGATCGCCCTCCACCTGCTCAGACGCGACCGGGGCGGGGAGGCCGGCGGCCCCACCCTGGTGGTCTGTCCCGCCTCGCTGCTCGGCAACTGGGAACGCGAGGTGAAGCGTTTCGCCCCGGGCGTCCCGGTCCGACGGCACCACGGCCCCGGCCGCAACCTGGAAGGCGTCGAGGATGGCGTCGTCCTCACCACCTACGGCACCATGCGCCTCGACGCGGCCCAACTCGCCGCGGTCCACTGGGACCTGGTCGTCGCCGATGAGGCCCAGCACGTGAAGAACGCCTACTCCTCCACCGCCAAGGCGCTGCGCCGCATCGGCGGCGACGCCATCCGGATCGCCCTCACCGGCACGCCCGTGGAGAACAACCTCTCCGAGCTCTGGGCCATCCTCGACTGGACCACCCCCGGGCTGCTCGGCGGCCACGCCCGGTTCCGCCGCCGCTGGATCGCCCGCATCGACGCCGAACGCGGTGGGCGCACCGACCGCACCGACCGCACCGACCGCACCGATCGATCCGACCGCTCCAACGGCACCGACCGCTCCAACGGCACCGACCGCTCCAACGGCACCGATCGTTCCAACGGCACCCACCGCTCCGTCAGCTCCGACCGTTCCGGCAGCACCGGGACCGCGGCCGCGCGCTCCGCCACCGGCCCGGGTGAACTTCCCGCCGCCGAGCAACTGGCGGCGCTGGTCAGCCCTTTCCTGCTGCGGAGGCGCAAGAGCGACCCCGGCATCGCCCCCGAGCTGCCGCCCAAGACCGAGACCGACCGCCCGGTCCCGCTGACCGCCGAACAGGCCGCCCTGTACCGGGCCCAGGTCGAGCGGGCCATGGCGCGGATCCGCGCCGCGGGCGAACAGGGCAGCAAGGACGGCGCGTTCGCCCGGGCCGGGATGGTGCTGCGGCTGCTCACCTCGCTCAAGCAGATCTGCAACCATCCGGCCCAGTTCCTCAAGGAGGACCCGGCCGAGGCGCGGCTGACCGGCCGCTCCGGCAAGCTGGAGCTGCTGGACGAGCTGCTCGGCACCATCCTCGCCGAGGACGGGGCCGCCCTGGTCTTCACCCAGTACGTCACGATGGCCCGCCTCCTGGAACGTCATCTCGCCGCACGCGGCATCCCCGCGCTGCTGCTCCACGGCGGCACCCCGGTCGCCGAACGGGAGCGGCTGGTGCGGCGGTTCCAGGACGGGGAGGCGCCGGTCTTCCTGCTCTCGCTCAAGGCGGCCGGCACCGGCCTCAACCTGACCCGGGCCGACCACGTCGTCCACTACGACCGCTGGTGGAACCCGGCCGTCGAGGCGCAGGCCACCGACCGCGCCCACCGCATCGGGCAGACCCGGCCGGTGCAGGTGCACCGGATGATCGTCGAGGGCACGGTCGAGGACCGCATCGCCGCGCTGCTGGAGGCCAAGAAGGAACTCGCCGACGCCGTCCTCGGCTCCGGGGAGCAGGTGCTCGCCCGGCTGTCCGACGACGAACTGGCCGACCTGGTCGCGCTGAGGAGCACCGAATGAACGACGCCGCAGCACCGTCGGCCGGATCCGCCGGGGAGCGGACCCTGCCCGCGTTCCCCGTCCGCCGCGGCGGGGCCACCCGCGGCCGCACCGCCTGGGCGCGGGTGTGGACGGCGGCCGTGGAGGACGTCTGGCCGGAGGAGGAGCCGCTCCGGCGCGGCCGTTCCTTCGCCCGCTCCGGCCGCCTCGGGCCCGTCACCGTCGCCCCGGGCCGGGTTCGCGCCGAGAGCTACGCGGGGGACGCGGCGTACGCCACGGAGCTCACCGTGCCGGTGCTGGACGACGCCGCATGGGACCGCTTCTCCGAACACCTCGCCGACCGTCCGGAGTCGGCGGCCGCGCTGCTGGAGGGGACGCTGCCCGCCGAGCTCGCCGAGGAGGCCGGCGAGGCCGGGATGCCGCTGCTCCCCGGCCACGGCGACCTCGACGCCGACTGCGGCTGCGACGCCCCCGAGCACCCGTGCGCGCACGCGCTGGCGCTGGCCGTCCAGACGGCGTGGCTGCTCGACGACGACCCCTGGCTGCTGGCGCTGCTGCGCGGGCGGACCCGCGAGGCGGTGCTCGACGACCTGAAGTCGGAGCTGATGCTGCGGGCCATGACGGAGGTGACGGGGGAGGACGACGGGACGGCCCCGGGCGCCGAGGCCGACGGGACGGCCCCTGAGGAGGAAGTAGAGGAAGAGGAAGAGGCGGCCCCGCAGGAGGTGGACGACGAGGCGGAGGAGGACGTCGAGCCCGTCCCCCTCGACCCGCCGGAGCCCGACGGCCGGGTCCCGCGGAGCAACCGTGACGCCTACGCCCGCCCCCCGGCGGCGCTGCCGCCGCTGCCCCCGGTGCCGAGGCGGCAGGCCGGGGCGGAGGAGGAGCCGCCGGCCACCGGGATCGAGGCGGACCCGCTGGACCGGCTGGTGGCCGACGCGGCGGTACGGGCGCGCGAGCTGCTGGCCCATCTGCACGGCGCGGGCCCCGAGGACCCGCCGCCTCCGCCGGATCCCTGGCAGGACACCGTGCGCCTCGCCGCCACCCACCCGGACCCGCGGGCACGGGAGCGGCTGCGGCAGGCGGTGACCGAGCGGGCCGCCGAGCGCGGCGCCGGGCACGACGTCGACCAGCTGGCCGAGGCGTGGCGCACGGCGGGTGCGGCCGGCCTGGACGTGCTGGAACGTCCCTGGACGCCGGCCCCCGCGGCGACGGCGCGCGCACGGACCGCGCTGGCCGAGGCGTGGTCGCCGGACGAGGAGCCGCGGCTCACCGTGGAGGAGAACCGCTTCACCTTCGGGGGCAGGGGGCTGCAGCTGCGTCTGGGGCGGGACGGGCGCTGGTACGGGTACCGGCGACGCGACGGGGCGTGGTGGCCCTCCGGCGAGCCGTCCACCGACCCCGCGGCCGCGACCGCCGAACTGTTGGCGGCCGAGGAAACCCCTCCCCAGCCCTGACCACCCCCGAGGTCCCACGCGCCGCCTCCCCGCCCGCCACCCCGGCCGCCCGTGCACCGGCACCGCCCGCTCCCGGAACCGCGCCTCCCCGATCCGCGTCCTGCCCCCACATGGCCCCGACCCCGCACCAGCCCCCGCCCCGGACCCCGGCGCGCACCCCGCCCCGGACGCGCCTTTGGAAGCTCACCCTCCTCGCCCGGCGGCACGCCCCCGTCCTGCTCGCCCTGCTGGTGACCGCCCTGCTGGCAGGGCACGCGGCGGTGCCCGACGGGGGGCCGCGGCTCGGCAGCCTCGTGGAGACGTTCCTGCCCTGGCTGGGCCTCGCCGTGCCGCCGCTCCTGCTGTTCACCCTCCTGCGCCGCCGGACGCCCGTCGCCCTGTGCGCCGCGCTGCTGCCCGCCCTCACCTGGGCCTGGCTCTTCGGCCCGCACCTGCTGCCGCGCGCCGAGCCCCGCACGGACCTCACCGTCGTCCAGCACAACGTGAACGACGTGAACCCCGACCCCGCGGCCACCGCCCGCGCCGTCGCCGCTCCCCGTCCCGACCTGATCGCCCTCGAGGAGGTGACGCCCGACAGCCTGCCCGTCCTCCGCGCCGTCCTCCGCGAGCGCTACCCCCATCACGCCGCGTCCGGCACGGTCGCCCTCTTCTCCCGCCACCCGCTCGCCGACGTCCGCCCCCTCGACATCCGCCCCGCGGGAGTGGACCCCTCCTGGCAGCGGGCCCTGCGCGCCACCGTCCGCCTGCCCCGCCACGGTGAGCTCGCCGTCCTCGTCGCCCACCTCCCCTCGGTCCGCGTCTCGCCGACCGCCGGGTTCACCTCCGCGCGCCGCGACGAGAGCGCCCGCCTGCTCGCCGCCGCGATCGACGCCGAGCCACTGCCCCGCGTCCTCCTCCTCGGCGACCTCAACTCCACCCTGGACGACGGCGGCCTCGCCCCCCTGACCGCCCGCCTCGCCACCCCCGTCCACGGCGGCCTCTCCTTCACCTGGCCCGCCGCCTTCCCACTGGCCCGCATCGACCAGGTCCTCGCCCGCGGTCCCCGCAGCCTCCACGTCACCTCCCTCCCCCCGACCCCCAGCGACCACCTCCCCCTCCTCGCCCACCTCCGCCTCTGACCGGAGGCGCCCCCCCCGCGTCAGCCGCGGCGTGTCGGGTTCGCCCGGACGGGGGGACGGGCGGGGCGGGAGGGCCGGGACGGGGAGGGGCTGTGAAACGGGGGTGAGGGGGCGGTGATGCCTTGGAATGGAATGTGACATCGGCCCCACGGGATGTGAATCGATCACGGCCGCGCGAGCAGAG
This sequence comes from Streptomyces sp. NPDC002734, assembly GCF_040295685.1. Lineage (NCBI taxonomy): Bacteria > Bacillati > Actinomycetota > Actinomycetes > Kitasatosporales > Streptomycetaceae > Streptomyces > Streptomyces sp. NPDC002734. The sequence continues at coordinate 4,051 of NZ_JBEOVU010000028.1, read as the reverse complement.
CGATCGATATGCCCGGAATGCGGTATGCGCGGCGTCGTCGATCGGCTTCGGAGAGTAGTTGTTTGCCGCCAATGTACGCGCCATCCCTTACGAAGGGTTATGGTGGAACTCCCCCCCTCGGGCCGGTCCGTCTCCCCCCCACGGACCGGCCCGTTTTCTTTGCCGCGCCGGGTCCCGGCGTCCGGGCCCCTCGGCCCCGCAGGGGGCGGGCCGGGCGCCGCAGGGGGCGGGGGTACGCTTCCCGGGGGATCCGCACGGAGGGGCTGACAATCACGTGAAGCTGCGCGACAACCTTCGCCGCCTGCTCGTCAGGGTCTACGCACGCCGCGTAGAGGGCCACCTCGACCATGCCCAGGTGCCCAAACACATCGGCGTGATCGTGGACGGCAACCGGCGCTGGGCGAAGGCGGCCGGCGGCACCACCGCCGAGGGTCACCAGGCCGGCGCGGAGAAGATCGAGGAGTTCCTCGGCTGGTGCGCCGAGACCGATGTCGAGGTCGTCACCCTCTGGCTGCTCTCCACGGACAACCTCGACCGCCCGCAGGAGGAGCTCGTCCCGCTGCTCGGCATCATCGAGGGCGTGGTGAACTCCCTCGCCGCCGACGGCCGCTGGCGTCTGCACCACGTGGGCGCCACGGACCGTCTCCCCGACGGGATGCTGCGCACCCTCAAGGAGGCCGAGGAGGCCACCGCGGGCAACACGGGGATACTCGTCAACGTCGCCATCGGCTACGGCGGGCGGCAGGAGATCGTCGACGCGGTGCGCTCCGTGCTCCAGGAGGCGTCCGAGCGCGGACGGACCCTGGACGAGGTCGCCGAGACCCTCGACGTCGACCTCATCGGGCGTCACCTCTACACCGGCGACCAGCCCGACCCGGACCTGGTGATCCGCACCAGCGGCGAACAGCGCCTGTCCGGCTTCATGCTCTGGCAGACCGCGCACTCCGAGTACTACTTCTGCGAGGTCTTCTGGCCGGCCTTCCGCAAGGTCGACTTCCTGCGCGCGCTGCGCGACTACGCGGCCCGGCACCGCCGGTTCGGCGGCTGAAACTCGACGCCCTCCGGGCCCCTCCGCCGGGGCCGGAATCACCTGCTTTTTCAACTCCCCCTCACCGCCGATGAGTTCGGACACTCGCGGGTGGCGTGGGGGAGTTGTCGTACGACGGGGCGGGGCGACGGCATGGCGAGGGCCGTGGGCGGGCATAACCCCTGCAGGTCGACGCCCGAACCACGGGTGTCACACCTCAGCGGGCGGCACAGGGGCCGCCCGTCCGGGAGGCCCTTTGCACCAGCCCGACCGTGCCGCCGAGGCAGTCACGGACGCAGCGGGGGGCCGGTTCTCGGCCCGCGCATCGGCGCCCGAGACCGGTCCACATTCCGTCGTCGCTCCCCGACCTTCCCCGAGGGGGTACGTCCTTCCGTGGTGACCAGCGCACAGCGCCACAAGCCCGACCGGCGCACCTACGTTCTCGACACCAGCGTCCTGCTGGCCGATCCCAACGCCGTCCACCGTTTCGACGAGCACGAAGTCGTGCTCCCCGTCGTGGTGGTGACGGAGCTGGAGGCCAAGCGGCACCATCCCGAGCTGGGGTACTTCGCGCGGCAGGCGCTCCGCCTGCTCGACGACCAGCGGGTGCAGCACGGGCGGCTGGACGCGCCCATCCCGATCGGAGACCTGGGAGGCACCCTCAGGGTCGAGCTCAACCACTCGGATCAAAGCGTGCTGCCCTCCGGCTACCGGCTGGGGGACAACGACTCCCGGATCCTCGCGGTCGCCCGGAACCTCCAGGCCGAGGGATTCGACGTCACGGTCGTCTCCAAGGACCTCCCGCTCAGGATCAAGGCGTCGTCGGTCGGGCTCCTCGCCGAGGAGTACCGCGCCGAGCTTGCCATCACGGACTCCTCCGGGTGGACCGGAATGTCCGAACTCACCCTTTCGGCCGAGCAGGTGGACCTGCTCTTCGAGGAGGGGGTGGTGCACGTCCCCGAGGCGGTCGACCTCCCGGTCCACACCGGCCTGAGGGTCACCTCGGAGCGGGGCAAGGCGCTCGGCCGGGTGACCGCCGACGGCGACGTGCGCCTGGTGCGCGGGGACCGCGAGGCGTTCGGGGTGAAGGGTCGCAGCGCCGAGCAGCGGATCGCCCTCGACCTGCTGCTGGACCCGGAGATCGGGATCGTCTCGATGGGCGGCAGAGCCGGCACCGGCAAGTCCGCGCTGGCGCTGTGCGCCGGCCTGGAGGCGGTGCTGGAGCGGCGTCAGCACAAGAAGATCATGGTCTTCCGGCCGCTGTACGCGGTGGGCGGCCAGGACCTCGGCTACCTGCCGGGATCCGAGAGCGAGAAGATGAACCCCTGGGCGCAGGCGGTCTTCGACACGCTCTCCTCGGTCACCGGCCGCGAGGTGATCGAGGAGGTCACCTCGCGCGGGATGCTGGAGGTCCTGCCGCTCACGCACATCCGCGGCCGCTCCCTGCACGACGCGTTCGTGATCGTCGACGAGGCGCAGTCGCTGGAGCGGAACGTGCTCCTGACCGTGCTCTCCCGGATCGGCGCCAACTCGCGGGTGGTGCTCACCCACGACGTCGCCCAGCGGGACAACCTCCGGGTGGGCCGCTACGACGGAGTCGTCGCCGTGGTCGAGCGCCTGAAGGGCCATCCGCTCTTCGCCCACGTCACTCTCAACCGGTCGGAAAGGTCCCAGATCGCCGCGCTGGTCACGGAGATGCTCGAGGAGAGCGCGATGTGACAGTCCGGAAAAGATGGATATCGGGTGATCTGCGAGAAATGCACATGGTCATCCGGTAATCCGGACACTCCTCCGATCACCGCCAACTGAGCGGCACAGCAGGGAAGTCGAGCGCCGTCCGGCAAAGGCACGAGAGCCTAGCCGGGCGGCGTTCGCACGTCCTCCGGATCGGTGAAATTCCCCTGTGCGTGGGCCATGTGAGCTTTCACACGGCACTGGGAATTGCCTTGCGGTGTCCGTTACGGCAGAGTCTCCCTTCTGTCAGGCCCCGCATGCGGCTCATCGGTACCCCCAGCGGTACCGCCCCCCATGAGCATCAAGGCCAACTGCATAGCGCAGCCGCATGCCGCCCGAGCTGTACACGGCGCTCCCGCAAGGGAGTCGCCCACCGGGCCCGCGCCTCCGTGACCCGTTGTTGGGAGGCCAGCGCCAGGGGCACGAACGCGTCCGCCAGGGTCACCGATGCGGGCGATGCTGGAAGGAAATCGTGTGAGCCGGATCTCGGTCCGGGGATTCGCGGTGGCTTCGGCCACGGCGGTCACCGCAGTCGGAAGCGTGGTCGGCGTCGCGACGGGCAGCACCGCCCAGCCGAACGACGCACAGGCAGCCGCCGAGGGCGCCACGCTGCTCCTCGCGGACATCCCGGCCGGCCAGCAGGCCGACGTCCAGGTCGCGCACCTGGAGGCCCAGGCCGACGCACAGGCCATCGCAGCCGACTACGAGGCCCGCAAGGGCGCCGAGGCGGAGGCCCGCGTCGCGGCGGCCAAGCAGGCCGTCGCCAAGAAGGCGGCCGCCGAGCGCGAGGCCGAGCAGAAGAAGGCCGACCGCGCCGCCCGCGAGAAGGCCGACGCCGCCGACTTCGCGGTGCAGTCCTCCTACACGACGGCTCAGGTCCAGGCGATGGCCCGCCAGATGGTCGCCGCCGACCAGTGGCAGTGCTTCAGCAACATCGTCTCCCACGAGTCGGGCTGGAACTACAAGGCGGTCAACGCGTCCTCCGGCGCCTACGGTCTCTTCCAGGCGCTTCCGGCCTCGAAGCTGGCCACGGCGGGCGCCGACTGGCAGACCAACCCGGCCACCCAGATCAAGTGGGGCTTGAACTACATGGAGTCCCGCTACGGCAGCCCCTGCGGCGCCTGGGACTTCTGGCAGGCCAACCACTGGTACTGACCGGACCCGTACCGCGGTGACCCGGGGGCTTCGCTCCCGGGGCACCATCACCATCCGCGACGGCCCGTCCGACCGCGGGACGTCCGCGGTGGTGACCCACTCGGGCGTACCGGGCGGCACGTTCTTGGAGAAGAA